>NZ_CAXUNQ010000029.1:0-56676 GCF_964252615.1 uncultured Bradyrhizobium sp. | reverse complement strand
GGATTTGCCGACCGCCAACACCGACATCTACGTCGCCGATACCATGGGCGAGCTCGGCTTATTCTATCGGCTGGCGCCGATCGTGTTCATGGGCGGCTCGCTGGTCGAACATGGCGGGCAGAATCCGATCGAGGCCATCAAGCTCGGTGCAGCGATCGCGCATGGACCGCACGTATTCAATTTCACCGATGTTTATGACGCGCTCGATGCCGCCGGCGGCGCGAAACAGGCCGACAGCCGTGAAGCGCTGGTGAGGCAGCTCCGGCAATGGCTGGGCGACCCGGTAAAGCGGCAGGCATCGGTTGACGCCGCCGAGCGCGTGGTCGAGCAACTCGGCGGCGCGCTGCAGCGCACGCTCGCCGCACTTGAGCCGTATCTGTTGCAATTGCGGCTCGAGATGGGGGCGGCGAATGCATGAGCCGGCCTTCTGGTATCGGCCGCCCTCGCTGACGTCGCGATTGCTTATGCCGCTCGGCGCGATCTACGGCGCGGTCGCGGCTCGACGCCTGAAGCGCGACGGGATCGACGCCGGCATTCCTGTGCTGTGCATCGGAAACTATCACGTCGGCGGCGCCGGCAAGACCCCAACGGTGTTGGCGCTGTTTGGTCTGTTGCGCGAGGCCGGCGAGGCGCCGATCGTGCTCAGCCGCGGCTATGGCGGCAAACTGCGCGGCCCGGTCAAGGTCGATCCCGAACGGCACGCCGCCACCGATGTCGGCGACGAGCCGCTGATGATGGCGGGGACGGCGCCGGTCGTCGTCGCTCGCGATCGTGGCGATGGCGTCGCATTGGCACGATCGCAGGGCGCCAGCGTCATCCTGATGGATGACGGTTTCCAGAATCCCGCAATCCGCAAGGACGCGTCGCTGATCGTCATCGACGGCGATCGCGGACTCGGCAATGCTCGCGTATTTCCTGCAGGACCCCTGCGCGCGCCGCTGCCGCCGCAACTGGCCCGCACCGACGTGCTCGTCATCGTTGGCAGCGGCAGCGCCGCGGACCCGGTCGCGGCTGCCATCGCCGCGCAAGGCGGGTTGGTGCTGCGCGCGCATCTGGGGCCGGATGAGGTTTCGGTCGCCGCGGTGCGCGGCAAGCGCGTGCTGGCCTTCGCGGGTATCGGCGATCCCTCCCGGTTTTTCAGGATGCTGCGTGCCGGCGGTGCCGAGGTCGTCGCGGAGAAAGCGTTCGCCGACCATCATCCGTTTTTGGAAACCGAGATCGACGCCCTGACCACCGCCGCAAAGCGCGATGGACTGGCGCTGGTGACTACGGAAAAGGATCTGGCGCGGCTGCGCGACGGTGGCAAGCTTATGCCCGCAGCGCGCGATATCGTGCCGTTCGCGGTGACGCTGCGATTCGGCGACGAACCGAAATTGCTGAGGTTCGCGAGCGACCGACTGTTCAAGGCCCGCGCGAAGAAATTCCGATCGTAGGATCGGTTGAGCAAAGCGAAACCATCACAGGCATCGGCCAGGAACGATGGAACCCGTTCGCTCAACCCATCCTACGAATTGCCGTCCCTTGTTTTCAGCGCCCCGGGATAATGACGCTGCAGCACCGCGGATGGCAGCGCGTAGGCTTCCTGCTGATCGACGCTCCAGTATTTCAACTCGTCGAGCGGAATCTGCGCCCCGGTCACCGCACAGCGCACATAGGTGCCCGGCGAGATCACTCGGAAATCGCCGTCCAGATATTGCACCTGGGCTTCGCCATGGCCCGAGGGACCGAATTTATTCAGCACGCAGGCTCTCCTTGGGATCGATCCGGTCCGTCCGGACCCCGGATCAAGTCCGGAGCACCCTAGCATAAATAGGCCTTGCGGTCCTGGCGTCAAACCCACCGATTTGTGATGAATTGCGGCTTAAACCGCGTGATAGATTCGGTGCAGGGGCCGTTGTTTTCGGCACCATATAAGAGGCGGAACGCGATGCGCCTGCTTCCCACCTTCATGGCACTGGGCTTTCTCGCGGCGACATATGCCGCCGCGGCGGCGCCGGCAGCGCAGCAGGTCGATATTCCCTCGAGTAATGGCGTACTGCATGCGCAACTGTTCAAGCCGGATGGCTCGGGTCCTTTCCCGGCGGTGATCGCGCTGCACGGTTGCGGCGGATTGAACGGACAGTCGGACCAGATCCAGCCGCGCTATCGCGACTGGGCCGAACAATTGTTGAAGGACGGCAACGCGGTGCTGTTGCCGGACAGCTACGGCTCACGCGAGCTCGGTCCGCAATGCCGGGTCAAGGAGCGGCGCGTGCTGGCCCGCCGCGAGCGCGTCACCGACATTATGTCTTCGCGGCAGTGGCTGATGCAGCAACCGTGGGTATCGCAGGATCGTATCAGTCTGATCGGCTGGGCCAACGGTGCCAGCGCAGTGCTGTGGGCGGTGCGACCGCAACTGGCATCGCGCAAGGCCGGGCCAGATTTCCGTGCGGCTGTGGCATTCTATCCGGATTGCCGCCTTTCGTCCGGTCTCGGCTGGAGCGCGCGGGTGCCGACGCTGCTGCTGATCGGCGCCGGCGACGATGTCAGCTCGCCTTCGGCCTGCCGGCAGATGGTCGACGGCGCGCGCGGGCGCAGCGCATTGGCGCGGATCGTGGTCTATCCGAATGCGGTTCACGACTTCGATCGCGCGAATCTGCCGTTGCACGCGATTACCGGTGCCGATGCCAGCGTGCCGGACCGCGGGCATCTCGGCAGCGATCCCGATGCCCGCGCGGATTCGCAAAAGCGCGTCGCGGAGTGGCTGGCGCGGTAATATTCAGCGTCGTCTCCGAAGGCGGGATCCATGCCCCCGGGCGCTTATTCGATATTGCGCGTTAAAAAAATATCACTTCCGCTTTCCGTATCATCGGCAGCGTGGCGTATGGTCTCCGTCTTCGCGGGACGACGCTTCTTAAAACAGATTTCCTTGATCGACCGGCTTCGCGACGCGTCTTGGCGCAACGAGCTTGGGCTCGCTCGCAGGCTTCGGCTGGCTGGTTCGCGCCGCCGTCGCCGCGGGCCGGTCCGCCTCCGCGGTCGCCCCGACGCGGCCATCGGCAAATTCCAGAGCGAGCCGTGCGCCCGGTCCGATCGCCGCGGCGGCATGTACTGAAGCTCCCCGCTCATCGCGCACCAGGGCGAAGCCCCGCGCGAGCACGCCGCGATAGGACAGCGCCGCCAGCAACTGTCCGCTGTGCCCGATGCGGGCGTGCTGGCGCTGCATTGCGGTCGCCAGTGCGCGCCGCGCGCGTTCGGTGAGCCGTTGGGCGCGTTCGCGGTTCCGCGCAATCGCGTTACGCTGCGCCTGCGCGTTGGCCAATTTGGAGGATTTCAGCCTGATCGTAAGGCCTGCGAAGCGGTCGCGGCGTCGGCGCAGCAGCGCATGCGCCGAAAGCGCCAGCCGCTCGCCGCTTACGGTCAAGCGCTGCGTGGCGTGCGCCACTTGCGCCCGCAACACCCGCAGCGTCAGCCGGGCGCTGACCTGGGTGAAGCGCCGGAAATGCGCATGGGTGTTGGCTTTCAGCGCGCGCGGCAGCGAGGCCGTCAATCCATCCAGCCGCTGGCGGGGAATGGCGAGCAGTTCGGCCGCCGCCGGCAGCGCGCGGATCGCAGCGCGGAATTCGTTGCGGCGGCTGTCCTGGCCGCGCCGCCAGCACAGCAACATGCGCCGCGCGTAGCCTGCAACCTCGACAAACAATTCGGCGCGTACCGGAACCGCCATTTCGGCGGCCGCGGTCGGCGTCGGCGCACGTTTGTCGGCGGCGAAATCAATCAGCGTGATATCGGTTTCATGGCCGACCGCGGAGATCAGCGGAATCATGCTCTCGGCCGCGGCACGCACCACGATCTCCTCGTTGAACGACCACAGATCCTCCAGCGAACCGCCGCCGCGCGCGACGATCACCAGGTCAGGCCGCGGAACCCGGCCGTTCTCCGGCAAAGCGTTGAAGCCGCGGATCGCAGCGGCGATCTGATCGGCCGACCCTTCACCCTGCACTTTGACCGGCCACACCAATACGCGGCGGGGAAAGCGATCCTTGAGCCGATGCAGGATGTCGCGGATCACCGCACCGGTCGGCGACGTCACCACGCCGATCACCTCGGGCAGCCATGGCAATAATTGCTTGCGTGCCTCGTCGAACAGGCCTTCGGCCGCCAGTTTGCGCTTGCGCGCTTCCATCAGCGCCATCAGGGCGCCGATGCCGGCGGGCTCCAGCGCCTCGATCACGATCTGGTATTTCGACGAGCCGGGATAGGTGGTGAGCTTGCCCGTGGCAATGACCTCGAGGCCTTCCTGCGGCTTGAACCGCATCCGGACATGGACGCCCTTCCAGACCACCGCCTCGATCTTGGCGCTCTCGTCCTTCAGCGCGAAATAGCAATGCCCGGACGAATGAGCGCCGCGAAAGCCGGAGATTTCGCCGCGCACCCGCACATGCCCATAGGCATCCTCGACCGTCCGCTTCAGCGCGGACGACAGTTCGGACACCGTAAATTCCGGTGCGTTGAGCAGGGTTTCGGCGGCGGTCATTCGGTATCGAATCCGACTTTTCGCTCCCGCACGCAAGGGCGGGGTTTAGCCGTCCACGCAAACAAAGGCTTGCAATATAGATTACTCTGTATTATAGAGTAATCTATCAAACTCTAAATGAGGAATTGCACGTGAGTACCACCATCGTGTCAGGCGGCTTGAGGGCCGTTGTCTGGGGTTTCGCCATCGCCGGATTTGCCGCTCTGGTATTGGCCGGAATGATCGCCTGGCCGCTCCGGCAGCCGCCGGAACTGGCGTCAATCTCGGAATCGCGCAAATGGATCGATTTCAGCGCGCTGCCCGCGGTCGATCGCTTCCAGGCTCGCGACGGTACGGTACTCGCCTATCGGCACTATCCCGCGCGCACGGCGCCGGTGGGCTGCATTGCAATCCTTGTGCACGGCTCGTCCGGCTCCAGCCGAAGTGCGATCCAGGCGCTGTCGCAGGCGCTCGCGGCGCGCGGCGTGGGAAATTACGCGGTGGACGTTCGCGGCCATGGCGAATCCGGCACTCGCGGCGATATCGGTTATTTCGGCCAGCTCGAGGACGATATGGCCGATTTCGTCGCGGAAGTTCGTAAAGTCCATCCCGCCGAGCCTCTGACCCTAGTCGGCCATTCCTCCGGTGGAGGCTTTGCACTTCGGGTAGCGGCCTCGCCGATCCAGAGCCTGTTTGCCCGCACGGTGCTGCTTGCGCCTTATCTCGGCTACGGCGCGCCCAGTAACCGGCCCGATGCCGGCGGCTGGGCCAGCGCCGATATTCCCCGGCTGTTGGCGCTCCGCGTCCTGCGCGACCTAGGGATCGACTGGGCCGAATCGCTGCCGACGGTCGCTTTCGCAGTGGCGCCGAATTCGGCAAGGATATTGAACGCCAATTATTCGAACCGGCTGCTGCGCAACTTCGCCGCCTCGCGCGACTTCCGCCAGGATCTGGACGCGGCGCGCGGGCCGATCGCGATCTTTGCAGGGTCTGCCGACGAGCTGATGCTGCCCGGCAAGTACCAGGAGATGGTCGGAAACCGAGTGCCGGTCAGGATCATCGACGGCGTCAACCACATGGGCATCGTCGGGGATCCCGCCGCGGTGTCCGTCATCGCGGACGACGTAGCCACAACGGGGCTGAGCTCATGAGCATCGACAGCCAGGAGGCCGCTTCCGCGCTATCGGATATCGACGCCATCGTCCGGCGCGTCCGGCAATCCAGGATATACAATCTCGCCAGCCTGATGATGATCATGTGGGGCTTGCTGGCCTTCACTGGCTACGTGGCGTCGTACCTGTCGCCGCGCCAGGCCGGCTATTCCTGGGCCACGATTTATATCGCCGGGATAGCGGGCTCGTTCCTGGTGTCGAGGCATGATCAGGTCCGCAAGGGGGTCCGCACCTTCGACATAAGGATGCTTGCGGCATTTGTGTTGTTCGTCGCATTCGGGGTATTTTGTGCAAACGTGCTCGGCCATTTCACGCCGCGACAGTTGGGAACGTTCTGGCCGATCTATTTCATGCTGGTCTACACCATCGCCGGCCTGTGGATTGGACATGCCTTCGTCGCCATCGGCCTTGGCATCACCGCGCTGACGTTGATTGGCTACTTCGGTCTCGGCGACTGGTTTGACCTTTGGATGGCCTTTGTCGACGGTGGCGGACTGATCCTGGGCGGCCTCTGGATGCGCCGGAGCTGACCGATGGCAGAGCTCGACGACATCATCCATCAGCCGCTGCGCCTGCGGATCATGGCGGCGCTGAACGCGCTGCCTGCGGCAGGCGGGCTGGAATTTTCAAAACTGAAAAAACTGACCGGCGCCACCGACGGCAATCTCGGCGCCCATATCGAAACGCTGTCGAAGGCGGGCTATGTCTCGATCGAAAAAGCCTTTGTCGGCAAAAAGCCGCAGACCACGGTGACCGCGACCGCAGCAGGCCGGGGCGCGTTCGCGCGGCACGTGGCGTATCTGAAGGAGATCATCGAAGCGGGCGCGGGGCGGCCGTAACAAACGCCGTCATTCCGGAATGCGCCTTTTGGCGCAGGCCGGGTATCCATACACGCCGATCGCGGTTATGGATTTGGGCTCGCGCTACGCGCGTCCCGGAATGACGAGTCCTGTGTGGAAGCGCGCCCATTCGCTTGTATCCCGGGCACGGGTTCGCTAACCGACAGGCATGAACATCCTCCTGCTCGGTTCCGGCGGCCGCGAACATGCGCTGGCGTGGAAGATCGCGGCTTCCCCGCTGCTGACCAAGCTGTGGTGCGCGCCGGGCAACGCCGGCATCGCCCGGGAGGCCGAATGCGTTGGGATCGATATCACCGACCATGCCGCGGTGGTCGGTTTCTGCCGCAGCAACCTGGTGGATTTCGTCGTGGTGGGGCCGGACGCGCCGATCGCGGCAGGCATCGTCGACGATCTCAACGCCGCCGGTTTCAAGGCATTCGGCCCGACCAGGGCCGCAGGCCGGCTGGAAAGTTCGAAGAATTTCACCAAGGCGCTGTGCCGCGCCAACCGAATTCCGACCGCGGCTTATGGCCATTTTACCGATGCTGAAAAAGCCAAGGCTTACATCCGCGCGCACGGCGCGCCGATCGTGGTCAAGGCGGACGGTCTGGCCGCCGGCAAGGGCGTTGTGGTGGCGATGACCGAGGCGGAAGCGTTCGACGCGGTCGATATGATGTTCGCCGGCGGTCTTGGCGGCGCCGGCGCCGAAGTCGTGGTCGAGGAGTTCATGCGCGGCGAGGAAGCCTCGTTCTTCGCGCTGTGCGACGGCGAGCATGCGCTGCCGCTGGTCACCGCGCAGGATCACAAGCGCGCTTTCGACGGCGACAAGGGACCGAACACCGGCGGCATGGGGGCGTATTCGCCCGCACCTGTGATGACCGATGCGATCTGCGCCCGCGTCATGGAGGAGATGATCCTACCGACGTTGCGTGCGTTGAAGGCAATGGGCGCGCCGTACAAGGGCGTGCTCTATGCCGGCGTGATGGTCACGGAACAGGGACCTAAGCTGGTCGAATACAATGCGCGGTTCGGCGATCCGGAGTGCCAGGTGCTGATGCTGCGAATGATGTCCGATGTCGTGCCGGCGCTGATTGCCTGCGCCGATGGACAATTGAAGAATTTCAGCCTGCGCTGGTACGACGCTGCCGCGCTCACCGTGATCATGGCCACCAAAGGCTATCCCGGCGATTACGGCAAAGGCTCGGTGATCGATGGCCTCGGCGAAGCCGCGAAGGTCGAGGGCGTCAAGATCTTCCACGCCGGCACGATTTCAAAGGACGGCCGGATCCTCGCCAACGGCGGACGCGTGCTGAACGTGTGCGCGCTCGGCAATACCGTGACCGAGGCGCAGCGCCGCGCCTATGAAGCGGTGGACCGGATCCACTGGCCGGAAGGGTTCTGCCGCCGCGACATCGGCTGGCAGGCGGTGGCGCGGGAGCAGGCCGGAAAATAGAAGCGTCATACGCAGGCTTGACCCCTGGCGGCGCTAGATTGCTTCGTTTCGCTCGCGATGATGGTATCCTAGCTAGATCAAGTCCCCGCCGGCCGCCGACGCCGTGGTGCCGTGCTTCTTGTAGGCCTTGATGACATTGCGGCCGACCCGCCATTTGTGCACTTCATCGGGGCCGTCGACCAGTCGCTGCGAGCGGATCTGGGTGTACCACTTCGCCAGGATCGTATCCTGGCTGTAGCCGAGCGCGCCGTGGAGCTGGATTGCGGTGTCGACCACCTTGTGCACCATGTGCGCCAGGAATACTTTGGCGATGGAATTTTCCTGGGTGAGGTCAAGGCCTTTTTCCGCCTTGTAGGCGATGTGCAGCAGCATCAGCCGAGCCATGTAGAGCTCGCTGGCGCAATCGGCCAGCATGAACTGCACGGCCTGGCGGTCCGACAGCATCACGCCGAAGGTCGAACGCTGGGTGACATGGGCGGTCGCCATGTCGAGCGCGCGCTGTGCTTTCGCGATATTGTGCATGCCGTGGCGCAAGCGCCCATAGGCGAGGCGGTGCTGGCCCATGTTGAAGCCGTTGCCTTCGCCGCCGAGCAGATTGTCGGCGGGCACTTTCAAATCCTTGATCTCGATTTCGGAGTGGCCGCCGGAAAGCTGGTCGTAATGCGGACCCTCGATCGCCATGTTCTTGACGTTGCGCTTGATGGTGTAACCGGGGTTGGGCAATTCGACGATGAAGGTAGAGAACTGCTTGTGGCGCGGCGCTTCGGGATCGGTCTTGGCCATCACCAGCGCGATGTCGGCGACGGAGGCCGAGGAGGAAAACCATTTCTCGCCGTTGAGCACGTAATTTGCGTTGCCGTCCTTGACGGCGCGGGTCTGCATGCCGGTGGCGTCGGCGCCGGAAGCTTTTTCCGTCATCGAAAAGCAGATGCGCTTGTCGCCATTGAGCAGCGGTTTTAAGAATTTCTCCTTCTGGTACTCGGTGCCGTGCGCCAGGATCGTCAGCATCGAGGCATCGTCGGGACCCTGAGTGTTCATCGACAGGGCCCCCAGCGAGCTCTCGCCAAGCTCCATCTGCACCAGCGCGTTGGCAAGCGGCCCAAGTCCCATGCCGCCATATTCCTTCGGAATGAACGGACACCACAGGCCCTGCGCGCGGGCCTTCCTGCGCAGGGGATCGAGTACCTCCTTCAGCGGCTTGTCATCCAGCGCCTTCTCGGCCGGGATGCATTCGTCATGCACCCATTGCCGGACTTTCTCGCGGATCGCCTTGGCTTCAGGGGGAATCTCGAAATCGATCGCCATGACGTTTCCTCGTTTGTGTTTGTTTTTGAAGTTGCTTGACGGGTTGTGACCTGAATACAGTTATGGCGCGGCATTGGCGACGACAAACAAAGTTTGAAGCCGATAAATTTCGTCGTTTCCGTTTCAGCCGTCATGCCCGGGCTGTCCCGGGCGTCCACGTCTTTCTATGATCGCCGCGCCAAAGACGTGGATGGCCGCGACAAGCCCGGCCACGACGAAGGAGATTTCTCATGTCCGATCTCGCCGATCTTTTCCCCGGCTATGCCTCCGAATGGATCAACACCGAGGCTGGCCGCATCTTTGCCCGCGTCGGCGGCAACGGGCCGCCGCTGTTGCTGCTGCACGGGTTTTCCGAGACCCATGTGATGTGGCACCGGGTCGCGCCGCAACTGGCGGATCGGTTCACGCTGATCATCGCGGACCTGCCGGGTTACGGCTGGTCCGACATGCCGCGCAGCGACGACAACCACACGCCTTACACCAAGCGGGCGATGGCTAGGGCGCTGATCGAGGCGATGGAGCAGCTCGGCCACGTGCATTTCGCACTGGCCGGGCACGACCGCGGCGGCCGGGTGTCTTATCGCCTGGCGCTCGATCATCCCGGCCGGCTGTCGCGGCTTGCGGTGCTGGATATCCTGCCGACCTATGATTACTGGATGAAAATGGATTGGCGCTACGCGCTGAAGATCTATCACTGGACCTTTCTGGCGCAACCTTTTCCCCTGCCGGAAACGCTGATCGGCGGTGCGCCGGATTTCTTCCTCAAGCAGAAGATGGCGAGCCAGACCAAGTCCAAGAACCTTGACGCGATCGATCCGCGTGCGCTGGAGCATTATCTCGCCGCGTTCCGCGATCCCAGCCGCGTGCACGCGATGTGCGAGGATTATCGCGCCGGCGCCACGGCCGATTTCGAGATCGACAAGGCGGATCATGATGCCGGAAAGAAGATCACGATTCCCATGCTGGCATTGTGGGGCGATACCGGCATAGCCCAGGCCGCCGCCACGCCGCTCGACACCTGGAAGACGTGGGCGACCAAGGTGACCGGCGCCCCGATCGATTCCGGGCATTTTCTGACAGAGGAAAATCCGGAGGCGACGGCCAAGGCATTGAGGGAGTTTTTCGAAGCGTAGCATCAAATTCAGCGCCGTCTCCGCGAAGGCAGGGACCCAAAACCTCTGGCCTTCATGATTGAGGCATGACAGCAACAAGATCACAGACGCTGCATTGAAGACGTTGGCGACACGGCGTATGGGTCCCCGCCTTCGCGGGGACGACTCGTCGAGGGGCCGCGTTCCCTACCTTCGCGCCCTGAAAAATTCGCGCAACAACACCGCCGCCTCGCTCTCACCGACCGCCGAATATACTTCCGGCACGTGATGGCAGGTTGGAGACGCAAAGAACCGCACGCCGGAGTCCACGGCACCCCCCTTGGGGTCGGCGGCGCCGTAATACAGCCGCCGCACTCGCGCGAAGGAAATCGCCGCCGCGCACATGGTGCACGGCTCCAGCGTGACATAGAGATCGCAATCGACCAGCCGCTCGCTGCCGGTCGCGCGCGCCGCCTCGCGGATCGCCAGGATTTCGGCATGCGCGGTGGGATCGCGGTCGGTCAGCGTGCGGTTGCCGGCGGATGCGATCACCGTGCGCTTGCGCACGATCACACATCCAATGGGCACTTCGCCGGATTTTCCGGCGTTTTCGGCAGCTTTCAGCGCCAAATCCATGAAAGATGGTGCGGTCATGCCTCGTCTTGCCGGGAAAACTCTGCTAGGAAAAGCCCATTCAGCAAAAGTGTAACCCGGTTTTGCGTGACAATGCGCCTCGAACAAAGAGCACGCGCGTTGCCGTCATGCGATCCGTCTACACCGCCTGATCAGCATTTCATCTGCCTGCAGTGAGACCAGTCATGCCCCGCGACAACGATAAAAACAACGATTCCCGCCGCGGCCGGCGTGACCGTCCCTCCGGCGGCAAAGGCCGCTCCGGCGCCGCCCGCGGCCCGGAGAAGAAATTCGTCAAGCGCGGCTTTGCCGGCAAGAGCGACGGCGACAAGCGGTCATCCACGCCGAGGCCTGACGGCGAGAAACGTCCCTATGCCGGCAAATCTGATGGCGCCAAATCCTACGGCAAAAAACCGTATTCGGGTCCCGGCAAGCCCTACGCCGGCAAGCGCGAAGGCCCGCCGCCGCGCCGGGATTTTGGCGACAAATCGCGGCGCGACTTCGCCGACAGGCCGAGGCGCGAGGGGAGCGACCCGCACCGTCCGGCTCGTTTCAATCGCGACGACCGAGAGCCGCGCAAGGATTTTGGGCCGCGCGACGATCGTGGCGGCGAAAAACGGCCCTATGCCCCGCGCGGTGATCGCAGCGATGCGCGGTCTGCGGCGCGTTTCTCCGACAAGAAATTTGGCGACAAGCGGCCGTATGCGCCACGCGGCGAAGGCGGCGAGAAGCGGCCTTACACGCCGCGCGGCGAAGGATACCGCAAGGATGGCGATCGTGCCCGCGCGGAGCGGCCTTTTACCGCTCATCCCCGCGGTGACGACCGCCCTGAAAGAAAATTCGGCGGCTACAAGAAATTTTCCCGCGGCGCGCCGGATCGCGGCCCACGTAAGAACTTCGGCGAACGTCCAGACCGTGGTCCGGATCGCGGCGAGTCCAAGCCGTGGCAAAAGCGCGACGCGAGTTCGCCGGATCATGCCGGACGCAATTCCCGCCCACCGCGCGATGGCGCAAGAAGTTCTGGCAGGCCGAATTTCGACAAGCCGCGTGAAGATCGCGGCGGAGACGAGCGTCCGCGGTTTTCGCGTCCGCGCCAAGATCGTCCGCAAGGCGAGCGGCCGAAGTTCGATCGGCCACATGACCGAGGCGACCGCCCGAAGTTCGATCGTCCCCGTGAAGATCGTCCGGTCCGTGGCGCCGCCTGGCAGGAGCATCCGCGCTCTGACGCGCGCGACGAGCGTCCGCGCCGCGACAATGAGGACGACAGCAAGGTGTTCGCCAAACGCCCGGCATTCGGCGGCCGCGGCGAATATCGCGAGCGCAAGCCCGACCTTGATAAACGCAGCACCCGCGTCGGGCCGAAGCCAAAAAAGGCGGGCGAGCGCATCGCCAAGGTGGTTTCGCGCGCAGGATTAGCCTCGCGCCGCGACGCCGAAGAATGGATCGTGCAGGGCCGCGTCTCCGTCAACGGCCGGGTGATCAATTCGCCGGCGCTGGACGTGACCTCGCGCGACGTCATCACCGTCGACGGCAAACCGCTGCCGGAGCGCGAGCGCACCCGGCTGTTCATGTTCCACAAGCCGCGCGGGCTGATGACCACCCACGCCGATCCGGAAGGCCGGCCGACGGTGTTCGACAACCTGCCGGAAGGCCTGCCGCGGCTGATCAGCATCGGCCGGCTCGATTTCAACACCGAGGGCCTCCTGCTGCTCACCAATGACGGCGGCCTCGCCCGGGTGCTGGAATTGCCGGACACCGGATGGCTGCGGCGCTATCGCGTCCGCGCCCACGGCGAAGTCACGCAGGATCAACTCGACGCGCTGAAGAAGGGCGTCGAGGTCGACGGCGTCAAATACGGCTCGATCGACGCGGTGCTGGAACGTGACCAGGGCGCCAATGTCTGGCTGGTGTTCGCGATCCGCGAAGGCAAGAACCGGGAGGTCCGCAACGTGATGGCGCATCTCGGCCTGGAGGTAAACCGGCTGATCCGGGTGTCCTACGGTCCGTTTCAATTGGGCGAACTCGCCGAAGGCCAGGTGGAAGAAGTGAAGACCCGGGTGCTGCGCGAACAGCTCGGGGAAAAGGTCGCGGCGCTCGCGGGTGCGGAATTCGCGCGGCCGATGCAGGATGACGTAACGGCCGACGCCGGTGATGCGCCGCGCGGCAAAAAGCCCTTCAAGGCCTCGGGAAAGAATGCCCTCATCGCCGACCGCAAGGGTCGCCGCGTGCTGGTGCAGCGCTCCGGCAGCGAGGAGGCGCGCGAGCGCAACGAACTGGAAGCCAACGGCTACGGCCCGCCGCGCCGCCCGCAGCGGGGCTATCACGGCAAGCGCGATCTGAAGCCCAAGGACGATTGACGCGCGATGGTTGATGTGCCGCCGATTTCCAGAAAATCGTCATGGCCGGGCTTGTCCCGGCCATCCACGTCTTTCTTGCGCCAGCGGTTTAGAGACATGGATGCCCGGCGCAAGGCCGGGCATCACGAGAACGCCTGATGCGCGTCGTCGGTGGGCGGTTGAAGGGCCGAACCCTCGCCTCGCCGTCGTCGCGCAATATTCGCCCGACCGCCGACCGCTTGCGCGAGTCGCTGTTCAACATCCTGGTCCATGCCTATGGCGATCCGATTCAAGGCGCGCGGGTGCTCGATTTGTTTGCCGGCACCGGTGCGCTCGGCATCGAAGCGATCTCGCGCGGTGCGGCGTTCGCGCTGTTCGTGGATAATGGGGCGGAGGCCCGCGCGCTGCTTCGAAACAATATCGAAGCACTGGGGCTCGGCGGCGTGACAAAAGTATTCCGCCGCGACGCCGCCGATCTCGGCCCGGCGCATCCGGTCGAGCCGTTCTCGCTGGTCTTGCTCGATCCGCCCTACGCAAAAAAGCTCGCGGAGAAGGCGCTGGAGTCATTGCGTGATGGAAAGTGGCTGACGCCGGACGCGATACTGGTGGTGGAAGAGGCGAAGGCGGCGGGGTTCGAGGTGCCGGAGGGATTTAAGGAACTGGAGCGGCGCGCGTATGACGATACGGCGCTCGTGTTTTTGCGGGCTAGATAATTCCCATCATGCGTGGGCTTGACCCGCGCATCCATCAATCTTCACAAAGCGGATGGGATTGCCGGGTCAAGCCCTACTGGATGCACGCATCTCATCGTCATTGCCGGGCTTGACCCGGCAATCCATCCCCTTCGAAACGACTCTTCCGAAGATGGATGGATACGCGGGTCAAGGCCGCGTATGACGAGATGTGTGAATCCAGTAGGGTCCGCCCGGCAATGACGGCATGACGGAGTTCACCGTCTCCCGAACAGCTTCTCGATATCGCTGAGCTTCAATTCCACGTAGGTCGGGCGGCCGTGATTGCATTGGCCGGAATTCGGCGTGTCCTCCATCTCGCGCAGCAGCGCGTTCATTTCCTCCGGCTTGAGGATACGGCCGGCGCGCACCGAGCCGTGGCACGCCATGGTGGCCGCGACGTGCAGCAGCCGGCGTTCCAGCGGCAGCGCTTCGTCCCATTCCGCCATGTGCTCGGCGAGGTCGCGCAGCAATGACGCCGCATCGGCCCTGCCGAGCAGCGACGGCGTCTCGCGCACCGCCACCGCACCCGGGCCGAACGATTCGATTGCGAGGCCAAAGCTTGCCAGTTCGTCGGCGCGATCAATCAGCTTTTCCACCGAAGCCTCGTCGAGTTCGACGATCTCCGGAATCAGCAGCATCTGCCGCTGCACGCCGTTGCGCGACAACTGCGCCTTCAGCTTTTCATAGACGATGCGCTCATGGGCGGCGTGCTGGTCCACCACGACCAGCCCGTCGCGGGTCTGCGACACGATGTAGGTTTCGTGGATCTGCGTCCGCGCCGCTCCGAGCGGACGATCCAGCAGATCGGCCGCGCGCGCCTGCTCGAAACGCACATCGGCGCTCGGCGCCCCGACGTCGAACGCGGCCTGTCCCGGCTCGGCAAAGGCGGTCGCGGCGCCCGCCGCCGGCGTCGCGCCAACAGGATAGGCCGGCGAGCGCCGCCAGTCCCAGTTCATGGGCTGCGCGAACGCCGGGCGAAATGACGCCAGCACCGCGCCGTCGCTGGTGGCCGCGCTGCGCCTGCCTTGGCGAGCGAGGCCGTCCTTGAGCGCATGCACGATCAGCGCGCGGACCAGGCCGGCGTTGCGGAAGCGCACCTCGGTCTTGGCCGGATGCACATTGGCGTCGACTTCCTGCGGATCGAGCGTGGCGAACAGCGCCACCACCGGATGGCGGTCGCGCGGCAGGTAATCCGAATAGGCGGCGCGCACCGCGCCCAGCATCAGTTTATCGCGCACCGGGCGGCCGTTGACGAATAGATATTGTCCAAGCGCGTTGGCGCGGGTCAGCGAGGGTGCGGCGGCAAAGCCTTCCACGACGACACCGTCGCGCTCGGCACGGACCTCGATTGCGCTGCTGCGGAAGTCCGCGCCGAGGATATCGCCGAGCCGGGTCAGCCGTCCCGCGGCGCCGGGCAACGCGGCGGTCCAGGTCACGGGGCTGCGCGCTTCGCCGGCGAGGGTGAAGGCGATGTCGGGCCGCGCCATGGCGAGGCGACGCACCACCTCGCGGATCGCCTCGGCCTCGGTGCGGTCGGTTTTGAGGAATTTCAGCCGCGCCGGCGTGGCGTAGAACAGCTCGCTGACCTCGACGCGGGTGCCTTGGCCGAGCGCCGCCGGCATGATCGCGGATTTGTCGCCGCCCTCCACGCCCAGCGACCACGCATGCGGCTCGGAGGCGTGGCGGGTGGTGATGCCGAGCTTAGCCACCGCACCGATCGACGGCAGCGCCTCGCCGCGAAACCCCAGCGTGCGGATCCGCAGCAGGTCCTCGTCGTCGAGCTTCGAGGTGGCATGCCGGTCCACCGCGATCGCAAGGTCGGCATGGGTCATGCCGGAGCCGTCGTCGGTGACGCCGATCCGGCGCCGGCCGCCGCCGTCGCTGAAGATATCGATCCGGCTTGAGCCTGCGTCGATGGCGTTCTCCACCAGCTCCTTCACCACGCTGGCCGGCCGCTCCACCACTTCGCCGGCGGCGATGCGGTTGACGATGATCTCCGGCAACTGGCGGACGGGCATGGGGAAGCGACTCGCAGGATCGACGGGTCAATTTAGGGGCTTTTGCCGGCTGGCGGGAGGGCAGTTCGCCGGCTTTCCCAGTGTTTCCTCCTCGTCATGCGCCGGGCTTGACCCGCGCATCCGTCATCTTCGCGAGAAGATTTCAAAGAAGATGGATGGCCGGATCAAAGCCTGGCCATGATGCTCGGAATTGGTCCCGGCTCTGCCGGGCGGCATGAGCGGCGATGCGTCGCATCGCTTGGAATGCCGCACCGCGTCCGGGTCACAGCCTCTCATTCCTCGATCCCGCCGGAACCGCGTCTGGCCTTGATGTCGCCGCGGCGCTTCTT
The DNA here is from genome assembly GCF_964252615.1 of uncultured Bradyrhizobium sp. NCBI lineage: Bacteria > Pseudomonadati > Pseudomonadota > Alphaproteobacteria > Hyphomicrobiales > Nitrobacteraceae > Bradyrhizobium > uncultured Bradyrhizobium sp. Next base: position 40,274 of record NZ_CAXUNQ010000029.1, on the reverse strand, counting down.
GCCCTCGAGCCGGCGTTTTTTCGATCCAAGCGTCGGCCTGGTCGGGCGGCGTGGGGTTGGTCGTATCGCGGCCTTCCGCAATAACTCAAGCAGCCGGTCGATCGCATCGGCCCGGTTGCGTTCCTGGGTGCGGAAGCGCTGCGCGTGAATCACGATCACGCCGTCCTTGGTCATGCGCTGGCCGGCAAGTCTGTCGAGCCGCGCCGCGATGTCAGGCGCCAGCGCGATGCGCCGCGTGTCAAAGCGCAACTGGGCGGCGGTGGAGAGCTTGTTGACGTTCTGCCCGCCGGGGCCGGATGCACGGACGAAGCCGATCTCAATGTCGTTCGCGTCGATCGCAAGATCGCGGGTAATCCGCAGCATGGCATCACCACAGTCGGGCAGGTTCCGCAAATCAATACCTCATCCTGAGGTGCGCGCCGTCTCCGGCGCGCTCGAAGGATGGCGCATTGTATGTGCGGCCATCCTTCGAGGCGCAAGAGCGCGCACCTCAAGATGATGACGGCGGTGTTGTGGAAGCCTCAGTTCGCCGCGGGCGGCGTCGCGGCGGCGGGTTGGGCCGCGGCCTGCGGGGGGCGGCCGACGACCACGGTGTTCAGTCCGAGGCTCCACAGTCGCTTTGCGGCCTGCCGCGCGTCCTCCAAGGTCACTGCATCGACGATGGAGTTGCGGCGTTCGATGTAATCGATGCCGAGACGATCGATCTGATACTGCAGCAGCGCGGATGCGAGTTTGGACGAGGTGTCGAGCGCCAGCATTTGCGAGCCCTTCAGATAGGACTTGGCTTCGTCGAGTTCCTGCTGGCTTGGACCATCCTCGGCGATGCGGCGGACTTCCTCGTTGATGGCCTCGATGGTTTCGCCGGCCCGGTCGGCGCGGGTGCCGGTGTTTCCGACGAACAGCGCGGAGTGGTTCATCCAGAGCAGATATTCGGAAACCGAATAGGCGAGGCCGCGCTTCTCGCGGACTTCGCGATAGAGCCGCGATGACAGCCCGCCGCCGCCCAGGATGTGATTCACCACATAACCGGCCATGAATTTCGGATCGTCGCGCCGGTAGCCCGGGCCGCCGAAGGTCACCACGGTTTGCGGCACGTCGAGTGGAATGAAGAAACGCTGCGGCGGCCTCGAGGCCTCGACGTCCGCAACCGGCACGAGGTCGCCCTTCATGGGCAGTCCGCCAAAGGTCTGGTCCAGCAGCTTGCCGAGCGTGGCAGCGTCGACGTCGCCGACTACGGCGACCTTCAGCGTATCTGTTGCCAGCACGCGGCGGACATAATCCTTGAGGTCCGCGACCTGGATGGCCGGAACGCTCTCCAGCGTGCCATTGGCCGGCCGGCCGTAGGGATGACCGGCAAAGGCGGCTTCGAGAAACTTGCGGTTGGCGAGCGAATTCGGATTGGAAGTCTCGCGTCGCAGTCCGGAGAGCACCTGCGCGCGAATGCGTTCGACATCGGCGCCGTCGAAATGCGGCGCGGTCAACGCCATCCGCAGCAGCTCGAAGGCCTCATCCCGGTTATCCTTGAGCATGCGCAGCGAGCCGCGGAAACTGTCCCGCGACGAACTGAAGCTCAATTCGATGGCGCGGCGATCGAGGCGCTCGTGGAAGGTCTTGGAATCCAGGTCGCCCGAGCCCTCGTCGAGCAGATCGGCGACCATATTGCCGACCCCGGGCTTGCCCTCGGGATCCTGCGACGCACCGCCGCCGAAGGCGTATTCCATTGCAATCAAAGGCACGGTAGCGTCTTGCACGAACCATGCCTCGATGCCGCCGGGCGAAACCAGACGCTGGATTTTCGCCGCCGCCAGCGACGGCATTGCCGGCAGCGTCGCTGCGATGCAGGCGACGAAAGCAAGCGCGAACCGCCGCGCGAGAATCGGGGTAAATCTCACGAACGCTTCTCCTCGCGCTTCGGCGTGGTGTCCTTGACCAGGTAGCCGGTCACCGAGCGCTTGCTGTCGAGCCATTTTTGCGCAACGGCGCGCACCTGATCCGAGGTGACGGCGCGGATGCGGTCCGGCCAGTTCCTGACATCATCCACGCTCAATCCGGTGGTGAGGGCCGCGCCGTACCAGCGCGCCAGCGTTGCCTGATTGTCCTGGGCGTAGATCGCTTCCGCAATCAACTGAGTCTTGACGCGCTCGAGATCTTCGGCACGAACGGCGTTGCGCTCGACATCGGCGATCACGCCGTCGATCGCCTGCTCGACCGCGGCGAACTCGACGCCCGGTTTCGGCGAAACCGAGATGATGAACTGGGTCTCATCGAGCGCGGTGCCCTGATAGCTGGCGCCGGCGCTGATTGCGAGCGGCCGGTCGATCACCAGCGCGCGATAGAGATAGGAGTTGCTGCCGCCGCCCATCAGTTGCGCCAGCACGTCGAGCGCCGGACTTTCGCCCGCTGCCGCGGTGCTGGCGGACGGCGCCAGATAATAGCGCCGCAGGCCGGTTTGTTCGACGCGCGGATCGGACAGCGTGACGGTGCGGGATGCCGCCGGCACCGGCTCCTGCGGGCGCATGCGGTGCGCAGGGATGGCAGGTTGCACCGCGACCTGGCCGAAGGTCCGCTCCACCAGCGGACGGAGTTCGTTGATGTCGACGTCGCCGGCGATCACCAGCGTTGCGTTGTTGGGCGCATAAAAACGCTTGTAGAACGCCAGAGCGTCCTCGCGGTCGAGCTTTTCGATTTCCGCGCGCCAGCCGATCACGGGGCGGCCATAGGGGTGATTGAGATAAAGCGCCGCCATGATCTGCTCGGTCAGGCGCGCCTCCGGATTGTTGGCGGTGCGCATGTTGTATTCTTCGAGCACGACATCGCGCTCGGGCAGCACGTTTTCGTCTTTCAGCACGAGGCCGGTCATGCGGTCGGCCTCGAATTCCATCATCCTGGCCAATTGCTCGCGCGGCACGCGCTGGAAATAGCCGGTATAGTCGGTGGAGGTGAAGGCGTTCTCGCTGCCGCCGATGCGCTGCACGGTCTTGGAAAATTCGCCGGCCGGGTGCGCGGTGGTGCCCTTGAACATCAGATGCTCGAGGAAGTGCGCAAGGCCGGATTTGCCCGGCGTTTCGTCCGCGGAGCCGACCTTATACCACACCATCTGCGTCACTACCGGGGTGCGGCGGTCGGGGATCACCACAACCTGCATGCCGTTGGGGAGGGTGAATGAAGCCGGGCGTTCGGAGGTGACGGTGGTCTGTGCGCGGACGCCGACGCCGGCCAAAGCCAGCAAGCACAGCGCTAACAAGGAGCAAGCGGCGAAACGATGTGACGTCATCATGATCTGTTGACCGGCTCGAATAAGGATCGTCGCGGGAATAGCGGCAGCTTCTACACCGCGCGACGGCCGGTGACCCGTTACAAAGCGGAAAGACAACGCGACTATTCGCCGTATTTGCCGGCGGCCGGATTGTATTCCTTGTTGACCAGCGATTCCTTCGGACCGGTGCCATAGGCGTAACCGGGCGAGGGTGTCTGGTATCCCGACGGCGGCATGGTGAGCGTGTCGCGCGTCGGCTCGCCCTTGAACGGCGCGGTTTCGGCCTTGCTGCCGCCGAACAGGCCCTTGAAGCCGCCCTCATATCCGAGCGCGGACGGGCTGAGGATTGCATTGGCGCCGGGATCCCCGGGCTGGTTGGTTTCGGCCGTCCGTTTTGCCGGTGCCGTCTTGCCGACTGCAAGTTCGCTCGGCGTGAGCGGGCGAGCCGCTTCGACCGGATCCTTGTTGTCCTTCTTCCGCGCGGCTTTCGCCTCCTTGCGCCGCCGCACCTCTGGATCCTTGGGCCAGTTCGGCACCGGGGATTCGACCGCGGCGGATGCCGGTGGCGGCAGATCGGTTTTCGGCGGGATCACCAGCGGCGAGCGCTCGCGATATTCGATCCCGGTATTCTCCATATTGGTGCCGCCGATGCCGGTCATGATCTGCTTGATGATCTTCTCCTCGAAGGTGGAATCATCCTCGTCATCGTCCTGGGCGCGGGCGATATTGGCCGACAGGAGAAGCCCGATGCCGAGCACAATGCCGGCGAGGCGTAACGCCCGCATCATTGCCTTCGATGGCTTCTGCACAATCCAGCCGCTGGCTTCGGTCTCAAGCATCGCGTCAGTCCTGCTCAAACTGTTCCGCGGACTGCTGATCCAAGCGCAGTTCCGCCCCGTGTGGCTGTAATCGACCCCGAGCGCCCCTATCGGCCGGGATCAGGGCGCTTTTACGGCGGGTGCTCCGATGAAGGAATCATACAACAGGGCCGCAACGCCAGCAACGATTGCGGTATCCGCCAGGTTAAACACGTACCAATTGAGGTCCTTTTCGCCGATATGGACGTGGAACAGCGCGAAATCGACCACCGCGCCATAGGCGAACCGGTCGATGGCATTGCCGATGGCGCCGCCGATGATCAGGCCGAGCGCTATGGTGGCGACGCGGGTCTGCGAGCGCGCCATCCAAATCGCCAGAATGATCACCGCAACCGCCTTGATCGCAAGCAGAACGGCCTGGCCGGCCGCGCTTTCGGTTTGAAACCAGCCGTAGCTGATACCGGTATTCCAGGCCAGCACCAGGTCGAAAAACGGCGTGACCTGCACCGCGCCGCGACGGCCGATGTCGAACACGAACAGCAGCCAGAGCTTTGACGCCTGGTCGAGAATCAGCACGGCGATGGCCGCCATCAGGCCGGAGCGGAGATAGGGACTCATGGCCGGATCCAAAAATTCGTCGTGCCCGGGTTTGTCCCGGGCATCCACGTCTTTCTCCGTGGGGCAAAGCAAGCCGTGGATGGCCGGGACAAGCCCGGCCATGACGGAGGTAATTTATGCCGCATCCAAATCAACTTACTAGCCGATCCCCAGCGCCTTCCATTCCCGCAGCGCCTGCGCGTCGCGGGGGGAGACATCGGGATATTCGGGATCTTCGCCGACCGTCGGCAAAATCTTCCACGAGCGCGCGCATTTGAGGCCGACCGCTCTTTCGACCACGACGGCGACGCCGGGAACGTCGTTCAGGCGGAACGCGTTCGCAGGCGCGTCGCCCTGCCTCACTTCGTAGTTCGAGGTGATGCAGACCTCGGCGAGATCGACGTCGAACAGCGTGCCAAGCAATTCCCTGTCGCAGATGTACACGATCGGCGAGGCCTCCAGCGACGAGCCGATGCGCTTGCCAGCGCGCTCGACTTCCAGCGCGCCGGTAACGACGCGGCGGAGATTGCGGACAACCTCCCATTTCGTGGCCAGCGCATCGTCGCGGAACGATTCGAGGCTGGCGGGAAACAGCGTCAGATGCACCGAAGGCTCGGCGTCCGGCCGCACCATGCGCCAGGCCTCTTCGCATGTGAACGACAGCACCGGCGCCAGCCATTTCAGGATCGCATCGCAGAGGATGCCGATGGTGGTGAGCGCCGCCTTGCGCGGCCGCGACGACGGCGGATCGCAATACAGCGTGTCCTTGCGGATGTCGAAATAGAACGCCGACAGTTCGGTGTTCATGAACGTCGCAAGCGAAGCCACCACGGTCTTGTAGTCGAAATCCGCATACGCCCGGCGCACGACGGCGTCCTGCCCGGCAAGCTGATGCAGCATCAGCCGCTCCAGTTCGGGCATGTCGGCGAAATCGACTGCATCGCCGGGGCGGAAATGATGCAGCGTCCCGAGCATCCAGCGGATGGTGTTGCGCAGCTTGCGGTAGCTCTCGACGGTGTTTTTCAGGATTTCCGGACCCAGGCGCTGGTCATCGGCGTAATCGGTAGCGCAGACCCAGAGCCTCAGGATGTCGGCGCCGGAATCCTTGATGACCTTCTGCGGCTCCACGGTATTTCCAAGCGACTTCGACATTTTCCGCCCGTTCTCGTCCAGCGTAAAGCCGTGGGTCAGCACCACGTCGAATGGCGCGCGGCCGCGGGTGCCGGAGCTTTCCAGCAGCGAGGAGTGGAACCAGCCGCGATGCTGGTCGCTTCCTTCGAGATACATCACGGTGTCGTCGCCGCCCTCGATCTTGCGGATGATATTGCCGAGTTGCGGAAAGTTCTGGCGGTCTTCCAGCACGAAGGCGTGGGTCGAGCCGGAGTCGAACCAGACGTCGAGAATGTCGTCGACCTTCTGCCAGCCGGCCGCGGACAATTCGGGTCCCAGAAAACGCTCCCGCGCGCCCACGGCGTACCATGCGTCGGCGCCCTCGTTCATGAAGGTTTCCACGATGCGCTGGTTGACGGCCTCGTCCTGCAGGATGTCGACCGAGCCGTCGCCCTTCTCCCTGGTGAAGACGGCAATCGGAACGCCCCAGGCGCGCTGCCGCGAGATCACCCAGTCTGGGCGGTTGACGATCATGCCGTTGATGCGGTTCTGGCCCGACGGCGGCACCCAGCGCGTGACGCCGATGGCGTGCAAAGCGCGGGCGCGTAAAGTGTCGCCGGCCTTTGCGCCGCCGGCGTCCCCGATCGGCTTGTCCATCGCGATGAACCATTGCGGCGTGTTGCGGAAGATCACCGGCTTTTTGGAGCGCCAGGAATGCGGGTATTGATGCTTGAGCCGGCCCCGCGCCAGCAGCATTCCGGCCTCGACCAGCGCCTTGATCACCGCATCGTTGGCGTCGCCCTTTTCGCCCTTGTCGTTGATGACGCGTTTTCCCGAAAAGCCCGGCGCCTGCTCGGTGAAGGCGCCGTTCTCATCCACGGTGTAGGGAATCGCGGTGTTGATCCCCCGCGCTTCCAGCGCGCGCGCATTCGCGGTCCAGATGTCGAAGTCTTCGCGACCGTGGCCAGGCGCGGTGTGCACGAAACCGGTGCCGGTGTCGTCGGTAACGTGATCGCCTTCAAGCAGAGGCACGGCGAATTCGTATCCGCCGGCAACGCCTTTCAGCGGGTGCACGCATTGCATTTCCATGAGCATGTCCGGCGCCATGTCAGACACTCTTTCGAATGCCTCAACGCGCGCCTGCTTGAATACATCCGCTGCTAGCTTGTCGGCCAAGATCAAAATATCGCCGGCTTTTGCCCACTTATCTGCGGGCGCGGCCGTGACTTTATAAAGGCCGTAAGCGATCTTCGACGAAAAGCTGATGGCGCGATTGCCGGGCAGCGTCCATGGCGTGGTGGTCCAGATAACGACGTACATTCTCTCGTCATGGCCGGGCTCGTCCCGGCCATCCGCGTCTTTCTTCGTTGCAGGCAAGTCGTGGATGCCCGGATCAAGCCCGGGCATGACGGTGGTGTTTTTCGCGCGGTCATCGGCTCCCATGACCGCAAACTTCACCCATACCGTATCGGAGGTGTAATCCTCGTATTCGACTTCCGCTTCCGCCAGCGCGGTCTTCTCTACCACGCTCCACATCACCGGCTTGGAGCCGCGGTACAGCGTGCCGTTGGCGGCGAATTTCATCAACTCGCCGGCGATCGCGGCTTCAGCGACATAATCCATGGTGGCGTAGGGGTGATCCCAGTCGCCGATGATGCCGAGCCGCTTGAATTCCTCGCGCTGGACGCCGAGCCAGTGGCTCGCATAGGCGCGGCATTCGCGGCGGAACGCCACCATCGCCTTCGGATCCCGGAAATCCGGCTTCGGCTTGCCCTTCGAGCGGTAGTTCTCCTCCTCTATCTTCCATTCGATCGGCAGGCCGTGGCAGTCCCAGCCCGGCACGTAATTGGAATCGTGCCCAAGCATCTGCTGGCTCTTGGTCACGACGTCTTTCAGGATCTTGTTGAGCGCGTGGCCGATATGGATGTTGCCGTTGGCGTAGGGCGGGCCGTCATGCAGCACGAATTTCGGGCGCCCCGCGGCGGCTTGGCGCAGGCGGTCATAGAGCCCGATCTCGCTCCAGCGCTTGAGGATTTCCGGCTCGCGCTGCGGCAGTCCCGCGCGCATCGGGAATTCCGTCTGCGGCAGATAAAGGGTTTTGGCATAGTCCGGTGTAGACGGCTTCGCAGGGGCGGCGGTCTTATGTTGGTCGTTCATGGCGGCTCTAATCAGGCGTTAGCTTCAAAGGGAGGCGAGTACGGAAATCCCGGTCTTGCGCTGAGCTGAACTCAGGCGGAAGCCGGGCCGCTAATGCCGATGATGATGCGCCGTGCCGACATGGCCGTCCTTCTAGCAGGCGAGCGGCCGGTTCGCAAAGCCCTCTCCGTCGTCCTGACGAGCCGCGCACTGGCGCGGCGAGCCTCAGGATGACGGAGAAAGCGGGGAGACCTCCCCCAGTTCTGGAAACGCGGCGGGCGCAGCGGCCAAAGCGGCGCAGGCTTTGGCGCTGTCGTCGTCCATCTGCCGCACCAGCGGTTCGATGCTCTCGAACTTCCGTTCGTCGCGGATGAAGGCGATGAAGGCGACATCCAGCGCCGTGCCGTAAAGATCGCCCTTGAAGTCGAACAGGAACACTTCCAGCAGCGGCGCGCCGTTGTCGAAGGTCGGGCGGCGGCCGAAACTGGCAACGCCATCGAAGCGCTGGGTTCCGAGCCCGACCCGCACCGCATAGATACCGTGCTTGAGGCCGCAATCCTTGTCGAGCCGGATATTGGCGGTGGGATAGCCGAGATCGCGGCCGCGTTTTTCGCCGTGGACCACTTCGCCTGTGACGAACCACGGACCGCCCAGCATCGCGGTGGCGTCGTCGATCTGGCCTTCGGCCAAGGCCATGCGGATGGCGCTGGAGGACACCGGGCGCTCCTCGATATCGACATGCGGCTGCACGTCGACCTCGATGCCGAGGCGGGGAGCCTCGCTGACCAGGAGGCTGGGCGAGCCGACCCGGCCCTTGCCGAAATGAAAGTCGTAGCCGACCGCGATGCCGCTGATACCGAGCCGCCCGATCAGATCATGGTGAATGAAATCCTGCGCCGTGGTGCCGGCGCGGGCCTTGTCGAAGGTCATGACCACGGCGCCGGCAAGGCCAGTCCCGGCCAGCAGGCGCAGCTTGTTGGCCTCGCTGGTCAAGCGGAATTGCGGGGTGTTGGGGCTGAAAAAGCGGCGCGGATGCGGCTCGAACGTCACGGCAAAAGCCGGCCGGTCGCGGCTGTGCGCCATCTCCAGGGCGGCGGCGATGACGGCGCGGTGGCCAAGATGGACGCCGTCGAAATTGCCCATCGCCACCACCGCTCCCTTCGGAATCGCGGCCTCGGGCGTGGTATCGCGGATAACGGCAAAACGGGGCGTCATTGCTGGATTCTTAAGGTCGGTTGGGGACAGGACCGTGACCCCGAGGCGCCGGTGAAGTCAAGCAGGCGGCCGGGGCGTGCAAGTTCGGCAACGCCGGTTAACGGGCTGTTTAAGGGGGAATGCTAGTGCTTGGCAGGTCCGCGGCGGCAATCGGATTGCCACCGCGGCTGGTATCGCGTGGCCGGGGAGCTTGAAGATGGCGGTTGATTTGTCGATGTCGGTTCTGGTGGTCGACGATTACAACACCATGATCCGCATCATACGCAACCTTCTCAAGCAGCTCGGCTTCCAGAACATCGACGACGCCAGCGACGGCTCGGCGGCGCTGAACAAGATGCGGGCCAAGAAATACGGGCTGATCATCTCGGACTGGAATATGGAGCCGATGACGGGCTACGACCTGCTGCGCGAAGTCCGCGCCGATCCCAACCTCGCCACCACGCCGTTCATCATGATCACGGCGGAATCCAAGACCGAAAACGTCATCGCCGCCAAGAAGGCCGGCGTGAACAACTACATCGTCAAACCCTTCAACGCCGCCACGCTGAAGAGCAAGATCGAGGCGGTATTCCCGGACATGGCGACGGCGTAGTTCCGAAATCGCTGAACCGCAATCGTTCTGTCGTCGTCATGCCGGGCTTGTCCCTGCTAGACTCGCACGTCTCGTCATCCGCGGGCTTGACCTGCGTATCCATCCATCTTCGGAAGAGTCGTTCCAAGAGGATGGATTGCGGGGTCGAGCCCGGCAATGACGGTCGAGATGTGTGCATATGGCCGGGCTTGACCCGGCCATCCGGCATACGGGAAAGGTGCGTCGGGGAACGCAAGTCTCACCACCTTAGCTCCCGCATCAGCGCCAGCGGCGGATGGCCGAACAGCTCTTTGACCGAGGCCGGATCGAGCTGATCGATGCCCTCGAAGTCGCCGGCGTGAATGCCGCGCGTCACAAACAGGCAGTTGATGCCGAATCCGTGGGCGCCGGCGAGATCGGTCCGCACCGAATCGCCGATTGCAAGCACCCGGCCCAGCGACGTCGGCCGGTTGCGGCGCTCCGCGGCGAGCTCGATGGCGCGTTCATAGATCGGGCGGTGCGGCTTGCCGTAGAAGATCACCTCACCGCCGAGTTCGCGGTAGAGTTCGGCGATAGCACCCGCGCAATAGATCAGCCGGTCGCCGCGCTCCACGACGATGTCCGGATTGGCGCAGATCAAGGGCAGACGGCGTTCGCGCGCGAGCAGCATCATGCCGCGATAGTCGTCCGCCGATTCGGTTTCGTCGTCGAACGGACCGGTGCAGACGATGTAATCGGCCTGGTCCAGCGGCGCGAGCACCGGATCCAGTCCGCGATAGATCGAGTTGTCGCGCTCCGGACCGAGCCAATATACTTTCTTGCCGGGGTGACCGGCGACGAAATGCCGGGTCAGATCGCCGGAAGAGACGATGGCGTCGTAAATCTCGTCGGCGACGTGGAGCTTGCGCAGTTGCCGCTGCACCGAATCCGCCGGTCGCGGCGCGTTGGTGATCAGGATCACCGTGCCGCCCTGCCGACGGAAGGTATGCAGCGCTTCGCAGGCCTCCGGAAACGCCTCGAGGCCGTTATGCACCACACCCCAGATGTCGCTGAGCACGACATCGACGCCGGCCACCAGGTCGCGCAGGTTCTCGATGAAACGAAGCGTCATTGCGCGCAGCGCCGGTCAGCCCGGGCCGATGGCGCGGCGCGCCAGCGCGGCATTGCCCGACGTGCGCGGCGGGTCGGCCTTGAGCGCATCGGCGGGAGAAGGTCTGGTTGCGGCATTGGAAACCTGTGCTTTGTCCGCGGCCCCGGTAGCAGACACCGTCTCGGGCCGCAACGGCCGCGGTGCCGCGAACAAGAATCCCTGCCCGAACCGCACGTCATAGTCGAGCAGGTCGACCACGGCACGCTCGCCCTCGATCCGCTCGGCAACCAGATCGATGCCGAAGCGGCCGAGCAGGTCCGACAGATCGGACGGATGGATGTCGGACGCCGAGGTCTGCCGCTGGTCCAGCAGCAGCGCCGCCGGCACCTTGATGAAGCGGACGCCGCGGTCGGCGAGGTCGCGCGGCTCGATCCGCAGGTCGGTAACGTGGTCGATGGAGAAACGAAAGCCGCGCTGCGCCAGCGCCGCGAGATGCTCGGCCTCGACGGTTCCAAGATTGCGGAACGTGCTCTGCTTGAATTCAAGCACGAAGGATGCCGCCAGCGCCCGGTTGGCTTCGAGGAAATCCAGGCACTGCGCGAAGGTTTCGGGATTGCCCAGGGTCGCGGCGGCGACGTTGCAGAACACACCCACCTCCTTGTTGCGCACCATCAGCCGGCGCAACACCTGTACGCATCGCAACATTACCATATGGTCGATCCGCCCCATCAGTCCGGCGGCTTCCGCGGTGCCGATGAAATCATCCGCGGTCAGGATCTGGTCCTTGTCGTCGCGCAGTCTGGTCACCGCTTCGTAGAACCGCACCTTGCGCTGCGGCAGCGTCACCATCGGCTGCAGATAGATGTCGATGCGGTTGGCCTCGATGGCGTTCTTCACCGCAGCCAGGATTTGCGTGTTGCTGCGCGTCGCGGGGACTTCCGCGGCCGTCGGCCCCCCAGCCACGGCCGGCTCCGGCACGGCGGCATCGGGCTCGGCCATGAAGGGCAATTGTTCTTGCCTGTCGTTCAGCGATTCTTGCGGCGGCGTCGGCGTGGTCGCAAGCACGCCGGATGACAGCATGTCGTCGTGGCTCGCCACCGATACCGCCAGTTGCTGGACCAGGACGCCGAGTTCGTTGATTTCGCCGACCACGGCCTGAAGGCGGTCGGCGCCGGCGGAATTCGCCGACACAACGCGGCCTTCGACCGCGGCGAGGCGGCGTCCGAATTCCGCGACCTGGCGCGCGAGGTCGGCGGTGCCGCGCGACAAATCGGCAATCTGGCCGCCGACATCGCTGCGGTCGCGCAGCCGCATCGACACCGCGTTGTAGAGGATCAGGAAGGTGAGCGCGGTCAACGCCACGATCGCCGATTCCAATCCCGAAATGCCCGCCACCGAATACAGCACGAGTCCCAGCGAGGCTGCGACCAGCACCATGCAGATGGCGACGAAAATCGTGGAAATGCGAATCACGCGCACAAGGTCCTTAAGCCCGAAGCTCCGAGCCCGCGAAGCTTAGCATCATTGCTGATTCGAAAAGCAGGGGACTGTTGAGAACTCATGCCTTTGCGCCAGCTGCGCGGCGCATCCGGCGTCGTCATTCCCGGTCGCGATGAAGCCGCGAACCCGGAATCGTCGTTAACACCCCTGGATTCCGGGTTCGCCGCTCCGCGACGCCCCCGAATGACGGAAATGGGCGTTCGGCCGCTGCGACAGCGGAGCCTATGCCACCGCCCGGATCACCTTTGCGACTTTCTCGACGATCTCGCCGGTCTGGTCCTCGGTGATGATCAAGGGCGGCGTCAGCACCAGGGTGTCGCCGGCGACCCGCATCATCAGATCGTTGTCGTGGAACGCGCTGTTGAGGCCGTCGAAGCCGCGCTTGCCCGGGGCGTCCGCGCGCGGCGCAAGGTCGATGCCCGCGGTCAGGCCTACCGTGCGGATGTCGACCACATTGGGTTCGCCACGCAGCGACATCACCGCATCGGCGAATATCGGTTCAAGTTTGCCGGCGCGCTCGAACAGTTTTTCGTCGCGGTAGATGTCGAGCGTCGCGAGGCCCGCGGCGCAGGCCAATGGATGCGCCGAATAGGTATAGCCGTGGGTCAGCTCCACGATGTGCTCGGGCCCGGTCATGAAGGCGTCGTGGATGGTGTCGCGCACCAGCACGCCGCCCATCGGGGCCGCGCCGTTGGTGACGCCCTTGGCAAAGGTCAGCATGTCCGGCAGCACGCCGTAGCGCTCGGCGGCGAAGGCAAAGCCGAGCCGGCCGAAGCCGGTGATGACCTCGTCGAAGATCAGCAGGATGCCGTGCCTGGCGGTAATGTCGCGCAGCCGCTTCAGATACCCTTTCGGCGCCGGCAGCACCCCGGTCGAGCCCGCCATCGGCTCGACGATAACGGCGGCGATGGTCGAGGCGCCGTGGAGATTGACCAGGCGCTCCAGCTCGTCGGCGAAATGCGCGCCGTACTCCGGTTCGCCCTTGCTGAAAGCCTGCTTGTCGCGGTCATACGTATGCGGCAGGTGATCGACGCCCGCCAGCAGCGTGCCGTACATCTTCCGGTTGCCCACAATGCCGCCCACGGCGGTACCGCCGAATCCGACGCCGTGATAGCCGCGCTCGCGGCCGATCAGGCGGGTGCGGGTGCCCTGGCCGTTCAACTGGTGCCAGGCCAGCGCGATCTTCAGCGCGGTATCGGCGGCTTCCGATCCGGAGTTGCAGAAGAACACGTGATCGAGGCCGTCCGGCGCGAGGTCGGCGATGCGGCTCGCCAGTTCGAACGCCTGCGGGATGCCGAACTGGAACGGCGGCGCGTAATCCAGCGCCGCGGCCTGTTTAGCGATCGCCTCGGCGATCTGGGTGCGGCCGTGCCCGGCATTGCAGCACCACATGCCGGCGGCGCCGTCGATGATCTTGCGGCCGTCGGCGGTGAAATAATGCATGCCGTCGGCGCCCGCGAGCAGCCGCGGGTTTTTCTTGAACGCCCGGTTGGCGGTGAACGGCATCCAGTGTGCGGCGAGATCGTTCGGCACATTGACAACGGGTCGGGCGGGGCTCTTGTCTAGCATGTCAGGCCTCTTGCATTTTTCGGGCGCGGCGGATTTGCAGGCTATCAGCTTCGCCCGCGCGCGGGAACGGACAACTGCCTACCATTAATCAGGTCAGACAGGCGGTTTCAGGGCGTTCTCATGTCCCCCGACGGGTGCAGCGCCCCTTTGGCGGTGCACCAGAGCGGGACCCCAGCAACCTGCACCGGTGCCGGGGATGGGCCTCAGGCTCAGCAGCGCCCACGCTGCGAAGAGCGGCACGCTGCGCTGCGTTGGGGGCACGAACCGCCGCTTGCCGCCTCAGGTCCGCGCTGATACCTACCCGGCCCATGGCCGAAAAACCCAAAAAACCGCAAAAGCTCCGCGCCCGCCTGCCGCGCGGGCTGGAGGACCGCGGCGCGGCCGAGATCGCCGCGACGCGGCGCATGACCGACACCATCCGCGAGGTGTTCGAGCGCTACGGCTTCGAGCCGGTGGAGACGCCGGCGTTCGAATATACCGACGCGCTGGGCAAGTTCCTGCCCGACCAGGACCGTCCCAACGAAGGCGTGTTCTCATTCCAGGACGACGACGAGCAGTGGATCAGCCTGCGCTACGACCTCACCGCGCCCTTGGCGCGCTATGTCGCGGAAAATTTCGACGCGTTGCCAAAGCCGTATCGCAGCTACCGCGCCGGCTACGTCTATCGCAACGAAAAGCCGGGCCCCGGCCGCTTCCGCCAGTTCATGCAGTTCGACGCCGACACGGTGGGCTCGGCGTCGCCTGCCGCGGACGCCGAGATGTGCATGATGGCGGCGGATACGATGGAGGCGCTGGGCATCCCGCGCGGCAGCTATGTGGTGAAGGTGAACAACCGCAAGGTGCTCGATGGCATGCGGGAAGCCATCGGCGTCAGCGATGACGCGCAATGGCTCACAGTCATGCGTGCCGTCGACAAGCTCGACAAATTTCTGATTGGCGACGTCGTCAAGCTTCTCACCGTTGGACGTTGGGACGGTGGCGAAGAAGGCAAGGGCGACTTCACAAAGGGTGCCGGTCTAGACGAAGCGCACGCCAAAGCACTCGCCAACTATATCGGAGAGCCATCCTCTGAAAATGAGGCGGCGTATCGTTATCTATTTGAACCCGAACTGGTTCAAAGCGCACGCGCCGAATTGCGCCGGATATCGGAAATAGTGACGTCCGCTCGCTACGGCGAAGACCGTATCCGGATCGATCCATCGGTCGTCCGCGGCCTCGAATACTACACCGGCCCAGTCTACGAAGTTGAACTGCTGCTCGACACCAAGGACGAAAAAGGCCGCCCGGTCCGCTTCGGCTCGGTCGGCGGTGGCGGACGCTACGATGGATTGGTTTCGCGGTTTCGCGGCGAGCCGGTGCCGGCGACCGGGTTTTCCATCGGCGTGTCGCGGCTGCAGGCGGCGCTCACCATGCTGGGCAAGCTCGACGTCAAGCCGGAATTCGGCCCGGTCGTCGTCACCGTGTTCGGCGGCGAGATTGCGAACTACCAGAAAATGGTCGCGACCTTGCGCAACGCCAACATCCGTGCCGAACTCTATCTTGGAAACCCAAAGCACAGCATCGGTCAGCAGATGAAATACGCCGATCGGCGCAATTCGCCGTGTGCGATCATTCAAGGTTCGGACGAGAAGGCGAATGGCAAAATCCAGATCAAGGACCTCATCCTTGGCGCCGGCCTCACCGAAATAAAAGACCGCGAGGAATACCTGAAGAAACAGGCCGAGGCGCAATATGAAGTCGACGCAGACAAGATCGTCGAGGCCGTGCGCGAGGTTTTGGCGCGGCATGGGGTGACGTGGGGGTAGCCATTCATTCAAGCCGTCATGCCCGGGCTTGTCCCGGGCATCCACGTCTTGATAATGAAGGTTGCAAGAAAGACATGGATGGCCGGGACAAGCCCGGCCATGACGACAGCAAGAGCAAAGGGAGAGACCAGCATGCCCGAGATCACCATAAGCATGGCCGCCGGCCGTACCGACGAACAGAAGGCCGGGATGATGCGCGACATCACGCAGGCGCTGGTGAAGAACCTCGGCGTCGAGGCCGACAACGTCGTGATCCAAATCAACGAGGCGCCGCTGACCCACAAGATGAAGGGCGGCAAGACCTTCGTGGAGCGCAAGGCCGCGCAGAGCAGGTAGCGCAGCGGTTCGGGTGCTGGCGTCATTGCGAGCGAAGCGAAGCCATCCAGAAGCAACAGGGAAGACCGGATGCCTGGTCGCTTTGCTGCTCGCAATGACAGCCCGTCTGAGTTGCCGCGCCGCCTATTTCGGCATCAGGCCTTTCAGCTTTTCCATGTCGGTGATGTTCATCCTGAAACCGCCGGGCATCACGATATCGCCGGGCTTCTGGTCGGCCGGGCAGGCGCCGAGCCATTTCGCTTCCAGCGTCATGTTGGTGTCGCGCGGCGCCCCGGCGGGGGCGCCGTCATTGTGCGAGGTAACCTTTACGGAATAGCCGGAGTTGAAGTCGCCGGTCACTTCCGAATGCGACGTCATGGTGGTGCCGCCAAAGCTGCACACCGAATCGGTGATATACCCGGTCGCGGTCTTCTGGGTGTCGTTCCTGCTGCAGTTTTGCTTCGCCATCGGCGACAGCGACGTGGTCATCTGCTTGTCGGTGGTCTTGTCGGTGCAATGCTGCATCGTCATTTCCGGCATTTGCGAGCCGGCGCGCAGCATCTTCAATTCCCACAGCCCGGCCTTGCGTGTCGGCAGCTCGACGCCGAGCGCCGGCCCGGCGCACGGCATCAGCGCAACCAGAAGCGTCGAAACACCAGATGGAAAAAACCGTCGCGTCATGCTGCGCCTCCGCCTGCGAATAGGTTTGTGGCTCAGTAGCGAACGCTGAGCGGCCGCTCGGCCGCGCCATAGGGCACCCAGCGGCAGGCGAACGAGATGTAGCCGCCGTAACCAGCTTGCGCGGCGAGGAATTTTACGACTTTGCCATAGCGTGCACAGTGCTCGACCGCCATCAGCTTGACATCGGCCTGCGTCGCCAGTTCGAAGGCGATGATGCCGCCGGTGTCGTTGCCCTTGAAGGGCGGCACGGTATCGGCCCCAGCCTGCCCGCACGCCAGCATTCCGCCCACCGCCACCAGCATCGCCATTCGCATCGCAGACTCCATTCTTGCGCGCGCACCATAGAGCGCATCCTTGGCCGTGAAAAGAACGGCGGGGCGCTTCGATGTGGAGTTATCGGCAGTGTTGCCGCGCTGCACTTGACCTTGCCGGGGCTTCGCGCCACCGTCGACGACCTGCATCATTCGGCGGATTGGCCATGCGCGAGCTGTTATCGTCTTTCAGAAAACTCGGCCTCCGTCGTGTGCTCGGCGCATTTGTCGGCCTGCTGGCGTTCGGGCAGGCCGCGCAGGCGGCGAGTTTTCTGGAAAAGAACTTCTATTTGTCCGGTCCGCGGTATGACGGCAACCTGCCGCCCTGCGAATCGGCGCTGGGTAAGATTTCGTCGCAATTCGCCGACAAGGAAAGCACGTTCTGGAACTCGACCCTGCAAATTACCGGCTATGACCGGGTGCACGAAATCGCATTCCGGCCGTGGCAATCGGACAATATCCCGCGGCGTTTTTGCGCGGCGACGGCCATGATCAGCGATGGCAAGCCGCGCCCGGTGTATTATTCGATCATCGAAGATGGCGGTTTTGCAAGTTTCGGCAACGGCATCGAATTCTGCGTGGTCGGGCTGGATCGGGACTGGGCCTACAATCCCGCCTGCAAGGCCGCGCGGCCCTGAGTCATTCCCGATACGCCTCCTGGCGTGGACGCGAAACGCCTGCCACCGGCAGTTGCGATCGACCACCGTCACTCTTATCCTGTTCTTGAGATGTTCCTGTTCTCCGCCTAGGATATGGACGAGGAAAGGGGCTTGTGATGCGTTGTATTTGGATGGTTTCGATTTCCAGGATGTTGATCTCGCTGTGCCTGCTCGCCGTTGCGGCCGGCGGCGCGCCGGCGCAGGACCGCCGCCAGAATGCGCCCGGCGAGTTCGATTTCTACGTATTGTCGCTGTCATGGTCGCCCTCGTTCTGCGAGGCCGCCTCCGAGCGCGGCAATGGCGGGCGCTCGCAGCAGGCGCAATGCGGCGGACGGCCGTTTGCATTTGTGGTGCACGGGTTGTGGCCGCAATATGAGCGCGGCTTTCCCGATTATTGCCAGCGGCCGCCGCCGCGGCTCGACCGCAACATCATGGTCTCGATGCTGGACCTGATGCCGGCGCCGGGGCTGATCTTCAGCGAATGGGACAAGCACGGCACCTGTTCCGGGCTCGGCGCGCGCGCTTATTTCGAAACCATCCGCAAGGCACGCGCCGCGGTGAAGATTCCCGCCGATTTCCTGCAATTGTCCGCGGCCAAAACCATCGCGCCGGACGAGATCGAGACCGCCTTCATCAAGGCCAATCCGGGGCTGAGCAATTCAGCGGTCGCGGTGATCTGCGACAAGGCGCGCCTGAGCGAAGTGCGGATCTGCATGAGCAAGGACCTGCAGTTCCGCGCCTGCGAGGAAACCGACCGCCGCGCCTGCCGCCGCAATTCCGTGGTGATGCCGCCGGTGCGGGGCGGATAACTCGCCGCGAATGCGCCGCGTCATGTGGCGCGCTTCGCCATCCACGTCGTCCCCGCGCAGGCGGGAGCCCATCACCACCGGCCGTGGTTATGGGCACGATATTTAGACAAGGATGCTGGCATCATCCAGAACATCGACGACACGGCGTATGGGTCCCCGCCTGCGCGGGGACGACATTGAATGTGTGGCGGCTGCTTTGCTCAAATGCCCCGCGTAGCGTACATGCTACCCCATGAACTACCGCCACGCCTTCCACGCCGGCGGCTTTGCCGATGTCGTCAAGCATCTCGTGCTGGTGCGCATTCTCACTCACCTGCATGACAAGCCGGCGCCGTTCCGCGTCATCGACAGCCACGCCGGGGCCGGGGTCTACGACCTGACGGGCGAGGAAGCGCGCCGCGGCGGCGAATGGCTCACCGGCATCGCCCGCATCATGCAGGCGCGGTTTTCCGAAACCGTGTTGCCGCTGGTCGCGCCTTATCTCGATATCGTCCGGGCGTTCAATCCGCAGCGCGATTTGCAGACCTATCCGGGCTCGCCGCTGATCGCGCGGGCGCTGCTGCGGCCGCAGGACCGGCTGGTGGCCTGCGAAGTCGAACCCGGCGCGCGCAAGCGCCTGATCGATGCGCTGCGCCGCGACGCGCAGGCGCGGGTGGTCGATCTCGACGGCTGGGTGGCGCTGCCCGCCTTTGTGCCGCCCAAGGAGCGGCGCGGGCTGGTGCTGATCGATCCATCGTTCGAGCAGAAGGACGAATTCGAGCGGCTGTCCAGCGGCTTCACCCAGGCATTTGTGAAATGGCCGACCGGCAGCTATCTGTTGTGGTACCCGGTGAAAAGCCGCCGCGCCACCGACAGCCTCGCACGCCATGTCGCGGAGGTGACCGGAGCGGCCAGAACGCCGGCCAGGTGTCTGCGGCTGGAATTCAGCGTCGCGCCGCAGACGGCCGGTGCCGCGCTGACCTCGGCCGGGGTTTTGATCGTCAACCCGCCCTGGCGCCTTGCGGCCGAACTCAAAGCGATCCTGCCTGAACTGGAAAAGCCGCTGGGCCAGGGCGGCGCCGGGCGGTTCAGGCTCGAAACGCCCAAGCCCTGAACAAGCGCGTAGTCCAAAAAGTCCCGTAGTCAATTGACCGATAACCGTATTATGCTGAGATGTTGGGACTGGCTTTACGTTCCGCTTCCGGAAATGGGGGCGGCGGAGTGACAAGGCCTGAAATTTTTATAGGCGGATCATATCCGCTGCGATGGCCAAGCTTTCCGGTCGCGAAATGTCCGGTCAAGCCGCAACGCGAGATGCGCGTAGCGGCGTAGCAATGCGGGGAGAGGAGTTTTCCCGATGGCCATGACTGGGACGGTCAAGTTCTTCAATGGCGAGCGCGGCTACGGGTTCATCAAGCCCGACGACGGCGGCCGCGACGTGTTCGTTCACATCACCGCGGTGGAACGCGCGGGACTGAAGGATCTGATCGAAGGACAACGCATCACGTTCGAGGTTGAACCGGACAAGAAGGGCAAAGGTCCCAAAGCGGTCAATCTGGTGATTTCATTGTAGGGCGGATCACGTCAGCGTAATCCGCCGCACCGCCCGCCGCGGCGGCCAGCGCCGCCGGCGGCGCGCCCGAAGCTGCATCCGGGCTAGGGGATTGCCGAAAAAAAACCGGCCGCGAAGCGGCCGGGAAGTTGGGTCGAAATTTTTCTTATTGAAAACTAGAAGTGATAGTTCACGCCAACGCGGACGAGGCCGAATTGATAGCCGTTGGGCAGGCCGGTGATGGTGAAACGGCTGTCGGACAGATCGACATAGAGGTACTCGATCTTCGCGCTCCAGTTCTGGGCGAACCCGAATTCGGCGCCGACGCCGGCGGTCCACCCCGCGGTGGTGTGGGATTCCGACAGGCCGAAGGTTTCGCCGCGCAACTGGCCGAAGGCGAGACCTCCGGTACCGTACACCATCACATTGTTGAGAGCATAGCCGACGCGTCCGCGCACGGTGCCGAACCAGGGATTGGAGAACTTCCACGGCGCGAAAGTGTCGTTGGCGCCGCTGGCCTGGATGTCGGCTTCGAGGCCGAATACAAACGGCCCGTTCTGCCAGTTGTAGCCGCCCTGCACGCCGCCCAGCATGCCGTTCGGCTTGGTGAAATTATTGCCGACGCTGCCCCAGCCGTAGCCGACATTGCCGCCGAGATAGGGGCCGGCCCAGCTATAGGCGTTGAGCGGCTGGTTGACGGTATAGGGCGCGCGCGATCCGTAGGGAATATCGGCCGCCTGCGCCGAACCCAGGCCCGCGACCAGCGCCCCTGCAGCGAATGCGATCCTGCTCATTTCAAAACTCCACGCTACCGGCCGCAATCACGCGCGGTTACGAAACAGCGCTTTTTTCCAGTAAGATTTATCGGGAGTTTTAAGTTAATGGGTTGTTAAGCCGCCGAAGCGCCGGAGTCTTGTTCTTAAGAAAGACTTAACGGCTGGCGAGGCCCGGCCGCAGCGCTTAAATTCACGCCATGAATCAAGATCCTTCCGCGCCCGCAGCACCATCCGACGCAGCGAAATCGCAGCCCGGTTCCAGCTCCGACTTGCCGCCGAATTCCCCGGACCTCGATCCGGCCGGCGCCGGCGGCGATGAGGATGACGAGGGGCTGCTGCCCGATATCGTCGACGCCGGCACGGAGGCGGTGCCGGAGGGCCCGCTTGCGGTCGGCCGCGCCGCAATCGAGCACGCGGTGCGCCACGCGCCCACTTCGCCGGGCGTATACCGGATGCTGAATGCCGCCAACGACGTGCTCTATGTCGGCAAGGCCAAGAATGTGCGCAAGCGGCTCGCCTCCTATGCACGGCCGACCGGGCAGGTGATACGCATCGCCCGCATGATCGCCGCGACGGTGGCGGTGGAAATCGTCTCGACCGCGACCGAAACCGAGGCGCTGCTGCTCGAGGCCAACCTGATCAAGCAATTGCGGCCGCGCTTCAACGTGCAATTGCGTGACGATAAATCCTTCCCCTACATACTGATCACCGGGGACCATTGGGCGCCGCAGATTCTAAAACATCGCGGCGCGCAGTCGCGTCCGGGACGCTATTTCGGGCCGTTCGCATCCGCCGGTGCGGTCGGCCGCACCATCACGGCGCTGCAGCGCGCCTTCCTGGTGCGTTCCTGCACCGATTCGTTCTTCGAAAGCCGGACACGGCCGTGCCTGCTGTATCAGATCCGGCGCTGCGCCGGGCCGTGTACCGGCGAGATCGATTTCCCCGGCTATACCGAACTGGTACGCGAGGCGACGGAGTTCCTGTCCGGCCGCAGCCGCCTCGTGAAGCAGCAGCTCGCCGCCGAAATGGAGCGGGCTTCGGCGGAGCTGGAATTCGAGAGCGCGGCGCTGTATCGCGACCGGCTCGCCGCATTGTCGGCGATCCAGTCGCAGCAGGGCATCAACCCGCGCACCGTGGAGGAGGCCGACGTGTTCGCCATCCATCAGGAGGGCGGTTATTCCTGCGTCGAGGTATTTTTCTTCCGCACCGGGCAGAACTGGGGCAACCGCGCCTATTTTCCCCGCGCGGAGAAATCGTTCACGCCGGAAGAAGTCCTGGCTTCGTTCCTCGCGCAGTTCTACGACGACAAGCCGCCGCCGAAACTGCTCCTGCTGTCGCATCAAATCGAGGAATGCGATTTGCTGGCGAGCGCGCTCTCGATCAAGGCCGGCTTCAAGGTCGAGATCAATACGCCGCAGCGCGGCGAGAAGAAGGAGATGATCGCCCATGCGCTGACCAATGCGCGCGAGGCGCTCGGCCGCAAGCTCGCCGACACCGCGACCCAGACGCGGCTGCTGCAGCGGCTGGTCACCACGCTCGGCCTGCCGCAGCCGCCGAAGCGGATCGAGGTCTACGACAACAGCCACATCCAGGGCAGCAACGCGGTCGGCGCGATGGTCGTCGCCGGTCCGGATGGCTTTATCAAGAACCAGTACCGCAAGTTCAACATCAAGTCCGAAGGGCTCACGCCGGGCGACGATTACGCGATGATGCGCGAGGTGCTGCAGCGGCGTTTCAGGCGGTTGCTGGCGCAACCCGCCGAGGGCGAGGCAAAACCCGGAGACGACGATTCGTTTCCGCAGTGGCCTGACCTCGTGATCATCGACGGTGGCCGCGGCCAGCTCAGTGCGGTGCAGGAGATCTTTGCAGGCCTTGGACTGACCCAGGTGTCGCTGCTGGCGGTCGCCAAGGGCCCGGACCGCGACGCCGGCCGTGAAACCCTGTTCATGCCCGGCCGCGAGCCGCTCAAGCTGGAGCCGCGCGACCACGTGCTGTATTTCATCCAGCGGCTGCGCGACGAGGCGCATCGCTTTGTGATCGGCTCGCACCGCAAGCTGCGCAAGAAGGATATCCGCGAGGCCGGCCTGCAGGAAATTCCCGGCATCGGGCCCTCGCGCAAACGTGCGCTGCTGCATCACTTCGGAACGCTGAAGGAAATCGAGCGGGCGTCGATCGCCGATCTCGGCAAGGTTCCCGGCGTCAGCGCCGAAAGCGCGCGCAAGATTTTCGAATTTTTCCACACCCAGCCGGGATAGCGATGAATTCTGCGTCATATTGCTGCGCCGCCGCCCGGATCGCTGCGGCGCGGTGTTGACCTCGGCGCGTCGGCGGTATTGGTAAGGCGGATGAATACTGTCACCACCCGGGCGGCGCGGCATTCGCTGTCGCTGCCGAATATGCTGACCTACGCCAGGATCGCCGCGATCCCGGTGGTGGTGGGCTGCATCTATGCGCAAGCCATCCTGGACGGGCCGCTATGGCTGCGCTGGGTGGCGCTGGCAGTGTTCATCGCCGCCGGCATTACGGATTTTCTCGACGGCTACTATGCGCGAATCTGGCAGCAGCATTCCGCATTCGGCCGCATGCTCGATCCGATCGCCGACAAGCTCCTGGTGGCATCCTGCCTGCTGATGCTGGCGGCGGACGGAATCATTCACGGCTGGACGCTGTGGGCCGCCATCGTGATTCTGTGCCGCGAGATTCTGGTGTCGGGCCTGCGCGAATATCTCGCCGCACTTCGGGTCAGCGTGCCGGTGACCAAGCTGGCGAAATGGAAAACGACCGTCCAGCTCGTCGCGATCGGGTTTCTGCTGGCGGGCGAGGCAGGCGACATGGTGATTCCGTTCACCACCCAGATCGGCCTGCTGCTGCTGTGGATTTCCGCGATCTTCACCATCTATACCGGCTGGGATTATTTCCGCGCCGGCATCCATCACCTCATCGAGGAGGATGAAGGATGAAGCTGTTGTATTTCGCCTGGGTGCGCGAGCGCGTAGGCTTGGCCGAGGAAATGCTCGATCCTCCGGCCGATGTCCGCACCGTCGGCGAGTTGATGGGCTGGCTGGCGACGCGCGGCGAGGCCTATGCCCATGCTTTCGAGACGCCGCGGGTGATCCGCGCCGCCATCGACCACGCCCATGTTAGGCCCGACGCCATGATCTCCGGCGCGCGCGAGATTGCATTTTTTCCGCCGATGACCGGCGGCTAGATTGCGTCATGACGATAGCCGTGACCATCCGCATCCAGCAAGCCGATTTCGATATCGCGCGGGAGGTCGCCGCGCTGACCAAGGCGCGCGTCGACATCGGCGCGGTAGTGACGTTCAGCGGCATCTGCCGCGGCGCCGAGGGCGACAAGGCGATCGCCGCGCTGACGCTCGAACATTATCCGGGCATGGCCGAAGCGGAGATCGCGCGCCATGCGGAGACCGCGGCGTCACGCTGGCCGCTGACGGGCCTGACCATCATCCACCGCGTCGGCCGTATTGCACCCGGAGAAAATATCGTGCTGGTGGCAGCGGCGTCGGCGCACCGCCAGGCGGCATTTCAGGCCGCTGAGTTTCTGATGGATTATCTGAAAGCCCATGCGCCGTTCTGGAAGCGCGAGGAAGGTGCCGCGGGGTCGAAGTGGGTGGAGGCCGACGAGCGCGATGACGCCGCCGCCGGCCGCTGGACCGGGTCCTGATGGTCAAAAGCGCCAAAGCCGCGGCCAAGCGGAGCCGTCCCGCGAGAAAACCTGTGAAGCCCAAGCCGTTCGAGCGCTGGACGCTGTTCGACTTTGTTCGCTATGCGGTGAGCCGCTTTGTCGAGGCGGAACTGGTATTCGCGCATGGCACCACCGATGTAGTCGCGGAAGCTGCCTTTCTGGTCAGTGAAGCGCTGCATCTGCATCCCGATGAGTTCGAAATGTTTGCAGCGGTGCGGACCACCGCGCCGGAGACGGAGAAAATTCTCGGGCTGATCGAGAGCCGGATCGCCACCCAAAAGCCGGCCGCCTATCTGGTCAACAAGGCCTACATGCGCGGATTGCCTTTCTACGTCGACGAGCGCGTGATTGTGCCGCGCTCCTTCATCGGAGAACTCCTGGATTCGCATTTCAGCGAGGAGGTTTCGCTGATCGACGACCCGGCGGCGGTGAAAAGCGTGCTAGACCTCTGCACCGGCTCCGGTTGTCTGGCGGTGCTGGCGAGCCGCCGCTTTCCCCATGCGCACATCGATGCGGTGGATATCTCGGCTCACGCGCTTGAAGTCGCGGCGCGCAACGTCATCGATGGCTATGCACTCGAGCATCGCATCTCGCTGCATCGGGGCGATTTGTTCGAGCCCTTGGGCGGTCGCAGGTATGATCTGATCATCAGCAATCCGCCTTATGTCGACGCCGAAGGCATGGCCGGATTGCCGCAAGAGTGCCGCTTCGAGCCGAAGCTTGCGTTCGACGGCGGCGCCGACGGCCTCGCTGTCGTCAGGCGCATCCTGAATCAAGCCGGCAGCCACCTGACGCCGCAAGGCGGGCTGTTGTGCGAAATCGGCCGCGGCCGCGAACGGCTCGAGGACGCGTTCCCGCGGTTGCCGCTGCTCTGGCTCGACACCGAGGAGTCCGAGGGCGAGGTGTTCTGGATCGGCGCCAAGGACTTGTAGGACGGGTTGAGCGCAGCGAGACTCGCCAGCAATCGGCGCAGTTGCCGGTTTCGCTGCGCTCACCCCGCCCTTCGGTTCAACTTACGACGGCTCCGCCTACACCACCTTTCTGATCCAGTCGTGCGGGTCGGCCGCGCGGCCGTATTGGATGTCCACCAGCTTGTTGCGCAGTCCCATCGCGACCGGGCCGGCGGCGCCGCCATTGATCAGAAAATCGCCGCTGGTCGAACACACCTTGCCGATCGGCGAGATGACGGCTGCGGTGCCGCAGGCGAAAGCCTCTTTCAGCTTTCCGCTGGCGGCGTCGGTGCGCCACTGGTCGATCGTGTAGGCTTCCTCGCGTACGCGCGTGCCGGAATCTTTTGCCAGCGCGATGATCGAATCGCGGGTGATGCCCGGCAGGATGGTGCCGAGCGGCGGGGTCAGCAATGAGCCGTCGTCGAACACGAAGAAGACGTTCATGCCGCCGAGTTCCTCGATATAGCGGCGCTGCACCGCATCCAGGAAAACCACCTGATCGCAGCCGTGTTCGATCGCCTCGGCCTGCGCGCGCAGGCTTGCCGCGTAATTGCCGCCGCATTTGACGGCGCCGGTGCCGCCGACCGCCGCGCGCGTGTAGTTTTCCGACACCCAGATCGACACCGGCGCCGGGCCGCCCTTGAAATAGGAGCCGACCGGCGAGGCGATCACCGCGAAGATGTATTCCGCGGAAGGCTTGACGCCGAGGAAGACCTCACTCGCGATCATGAAGGGTCGCAAATAGAGACTGCCCTCGCCGCCGGGGATCCAGGCGCGGTCGACGCGCACGAGCTGCTCGACGGCTTCGATGAACACCGGCTCGGGCAGCGGCGCCATGGCCATCCGCTCGGCCGAATTCCAGAAACGCCGGGCATTGGCGTCGGGACGGAACAGGTTGATGCCGCCATCCCCGCGCTTGTAGGCCTTGAGGCCTTCAAAGATCTCCTGCGCGTAATGCAGGACGGCCGTGGCCGGATCGAGCGGGAAATTCGCACGGGACTCGACGCGCGCGCCATGCCAGCCCTTGGCCTGATCGTAGCGGACCACGGCCATGTGATCGGTAAAGATCCGGCCGAAGCCGGGGTCCACGAGCCGCGCCGCGCGCTCCTCCTCGGAGGCCGGATTTGCCGCAGGCCGGATTTCGAATTTCATCCAGACCGCGCCGTCGACTTTGTCGAACGAAACTCCCATGGGTATTCTCCCGGCTTTGATGCAGTCCCGCGCGGCGGGCTGCCGATTGAGATCTGGCCCTGCCCGCCGGCCCGAGGGCTGGTTTCCGCTTTGGCGGAAGGCGCGAAGTCCAGTATGTTTGCCGAAATGCTGCTCGACAATCGCACGGAGGAAAGAATTAGCGGCCGCTTTGGCCGTGCCGCTCGATGGTCAAGCCCTGTTCGGTATCGGTTCCAACGAAACGATACAATATTTCGTCGTAACGTTCGGTTTTGTAATATTGAAACCAAGATATGTCAATATGGCTGACATAAATTTTTCATCAAAGCTCTCGGATCACCCGGAAAGCACGGGCGCGCTGTCCACGGGCGCTCGCACGGTCCATTTGCGCTGGGATATCATCGAGCTTCTGTTCTTCGCCTACCGGGATTTCGTCGGTGATGCTGACCATGTGCTGGAGGAATTCGGGTTCGGACGGGCGCATCACCGCGTCATCCATTTTGTCCACCGCTATCCCGGACTCAAGGTCGCCGATCTGCTCGACGTGCTGCGCATTACCAAGCAGTCGCTGGGCCGGGTGCTAAAGCAATTGCTCGACCAAGGGTATATTGTCCAGAAGGCCGGAGCCACGGATCGTCGCGAACGCCTTCTTTTTGCCACCGCAAAGGGCGAGGCGCTGGTGACGAAGCTTGCCGGCCTGCAGACCGATCGCATCACCGGCGCGATGGGCGGTCTCGGCCCTGAGGGTGCGGATACGGTGCGGCAATTCCTGCGCGGAATGATCGATCGTGACGATCCCGACAAGGTGCTGACGGCGATATTCGAAACCGAACGCGCGACCGCGAAGGAATGATGGTGGCCCAGGCTGCAACAGTCATCCGAACCCCGCCGCAACCGGCCGACGATGCCCCGCATCTGCTGCTGGTCGATGACGACCGGCGCATCCGCGATCTGTTGTCGCGCTTTCTGTGCGGCGAGGGCTATCGGGTCACCACCGCGCTGAGCGCGAAAGACGCCCGCGCCAAGCTGCTCGGCCTGCATTTCGATCTGCTCATTCTCGACGTGATGATGCCCGGCGAAACCGGCTTTGATCTCGCCCGTTTCATCCGCACGTCATCGTCGGTGCCGATCATCATGCTGACGGCGCGGCTCGAGGCCGATGCCCGGATCGAGGGCCTGCAGATCGGCGCCGACGATTATGTCGCCAAGCCGTTCGAGCCGCGCGAACTGGTATTGAGGATCGGCAACATCCTCAAGCGCGCGGCGCGCCCGCCGGTGGAGACGCTGGAACAGATCGCGTTCGGGCCTTATGTCTATCACCTGGAACGCGGCGAACTGCGCCGCGGCGACGAGGTTATCCATCTCACCGACCGCGAACGCGAGATGCTGCGCATCTTGGCGTTGGCGCGCGGCGAGACCGTGGCGCGCAGCGCGCTGACCGGTGGGGGCGTCACCGTCAACGAGCGCGCGGTCGACGTGCAGATCAACCGCCTGCGGCGCAAGATCGAGCGTGATCCCGCCAATCCGCTGTTCCTGCAGGCGGTGCGCGGCATCGGCTACCGTCTGGTGGCCTCGCCGTGAGCGATCCGCATGAGTCGTGCCTGATGAGGCCAGTCCGATGAGCACGCTGGACACCGGCCTGACGCTGATCCGCACCGCCGCCGGCCGGGTGTCGGCAGCCAATGGCTGGATGGGCCAGACCTTCAAGAACTGGATGCCGAAGGGGCTCTATGCCCGCGCGCTGTTGATCATGATCGTGCCGATGGTGATTTTGCAGTCGGTCGTGGCCTTCGTATTCATGGAGCGGCACTGGAACACGGTGACCCGCCGGCTCTCGCAGGCGGTGGTGCAGGACATCGCCAGCCTGATCGACGTCTACAAGGGTTATCCGCAGGACAAGGACCGGGCGCAGATTCGCCGCATCGCGCAGCAGCGGATGGGGCTGGTGGTGGATTTTCTCCCGGTCGGCGACATGCCGCCGCCGGGGCCCAAACCGTTTTTCTCGCTGCTCGACCAGACGCTTTCGGTGCAGCTTGGGCGGCAGATCGCCAGGCCTTTCTGGATCGACACCGTGGGCCGTTCCAATCTGGTGGAAATCCGCATCCAGCTCGACGACGCGGTGATGCGGACTTTCGCCCAACGCAGTGCGGCCTATGCGTCGAACTCGGAAATCTTCCTGTTCTGGATGGTCGGCACCTCGTCGATCCTGCTGATCGTCGCGGTGCTGTTCCTGCGCAACCAGATCAGGCCGATCCTGCGGCTGGCGGATGCAGCGGAGAGTTTCGGCAAGGGCCGCGAGGCGCCGAACTTCCATCCGCGCGGGGCGCGCGAAGTTCGCCGCGCGGCGCAAGCCTTCATCCAGATGAAATCGCGCATCGAGCGCTCGATCGAGCAGCGCACCGCGATGCTGGCCGGCGTGTCGCACGACCTTCGCACCATCCTGACCCGCTTCAAACTTGAACTGGCTTTGATCGGCGACAGCCCCGAGGTCGACGGAATGCGCCGCGATGTCGACGAAATGGCCGGCATGCTGGAGGCGTATCTGGCATTCGCGCGCGGCGACAGCGGCGAGCAGGCACAGCCTACCGACATGGCGCTGGCACTGGAGGAACTGCGCAACGATGCCGAGCGCCATGGCCATGATGCGACGGTGGTGTTTCACGGACTGCCCGTGGTCACGGTCAAGCCGGCCTCGTTCAAGCGCTGTCTCGCCAACCTGGTGTCGAACGCGGCGCGGCATGCCGATACGATCGCGATCTCCGGCCACCGCGATCATCGCTACCTTACGGTGACCGTGGATGACGACGGACCCGGCATTCCGCACGACATGCGGGAGGAAGTGTTCAAACCGTTTCTGCGGCTCGACGACGCGCGCAACCAGGACGAAGGCGGCACCGGGCTAGGCCTCGCCATCGCCCGCGACATCGCCCGCTCGCATGGCGGCGACATCACCCTCGGCGACAGCCCGATGGGCGGCCTGCGGGCTACGGTCAGGGTGCCGGTGTGACGAAGCGTTCGCTACACCCACCGCCGTCATCCTGAGGAGCCCGCGCATTCGCGCGCCGTCTCGAAGGATGGGCCGCGTGCGCTTGTCACCGCATCCTTCGAGGCTCGCCCGAGAGGGCGCGCGCTTCAGGATGACGATATCCGGGGCGCGAGAAAACTACTTCGCCAATTCCCTTGACCGCCTGGTTGCCGCCGCGACGGCGCGGGTCAGCAACGGTTGCATTCCATCCGGTCCCATCAGCACTTCGAGCGCCGCGGCGGTGGTGCCGCCGGGCGAGGTCACGTTGTGGCGCAGCGTCGCCGATGCAAGCTCCGAACGATGCAGCAGTTCGCCGGATCCGGCGACGGTTGCGCGCGCGAGCTTGGCGGCGAGGTCGGCCGGCAGCCCGGCTTCGACGCCGGCGCGCGCCAGTTCTTCCGCAAGCAGGAATACGTAAGCCGGGCCCGAGCCGGACACCGCGGTCACCGCGTCCATCAGCGTCTCGTCGCCGATCCATTCCACCGCGCCGGTGGCCCGCAGCAGCGCGTCGGCGACCGCGCGCTGCGCGGCGCTGACCTTGCCGGCCGCCACCGCCGCCGTGATGCCGCGGCCGATCGCGGCCGGCGTGTTCGGCATCGCGCGGACAACGCTGCCGCCGCAGACCTCACCGATTGCCGCGATGGTGATGCCCGCCATGATCGAAACCACCAGCGTCGACGATCCTACGAACGGCCGCAGTTGCGGCCCGGCCTCGCGAAACATCTGTGGTTTGAGCGCGATCACCAATGTCGCGACGGCGCCGACCTGCTGCGGCGCCGGATTGAGCCGCACGCCCCTCGCGGCCAGCGCCTCGATCTCGGCCGAAGGAAACGGCTCGAGCACCGCGACTTTCGATGCATCCAATCCCTGCGCCAGCCACCCCGACAGCATCGCGCCGCCCATCTTGCCCGCGCCGGCGAGCACGATGGCACCTTCGACCTGCGTCAGCACTTGTGCGTCAGTCATTGCGGCACCCAGGGAATGCATTCGTCATCGCCGGGCCCGACCCTACTGGATTCACACATCTCGGCCGTCATTGCCGGGTCAAGCCCTACTGGATTCACACATCTCGTCATATGCGGGCTTGACCCGCGTATCCATCCATCTTCGGAACAGTCGTTTCGAAGGGGATGGATTGCCGGGTCAAGGCCGGCAATCCATCACCCGAAAAGTCTTCGGCAGGATGGATGTGTGGGTCAAGCCCACGCATGACGAATTCGGCGAAACCTACGCCTCGCCCTTGGTGTCGAACATCGCCGCGGCCATGGCCTCGCTTGCGGTCTTGCCGGCCCAGACCACGAACTGGAACGCCGGATAATAGCGCTCGGAGGCGTGCAGCGCGGCGGCAAGCATGGTCTCGCATTGCGCGGTCGAGGCCGCCATGCCGCCCGGCAGCACCAGCGCCTGACGGTACATGATCATGCCGGTGTGGGTCCAGACGTCGAAATGCCCGACCCACAATTGCTCGTTGATGGAAGCGATCAGGCGCTGCACCTCGGCGCGGCGGGCGGCGGGAATCTTCATATCGAAGGCGCAGGCCAGATGCAGCGCCTCGATCTCGGTCATCCAGGTGAACGAGATCTGATAGTCGGTCCAGGCGCCCTTGGAGACGATGGTGACCTCGTCTTCGCCGGAGCGTTCGAACGGCCAGTTGTTGCTGGCGGCGATGTCCTCGACCACCGCAAGCGGATTGTTCGGGGAATCGATGATGCCTTCGAGCAGGGACATGCCGTCTCGACCTTGCCTTTTGATGTGTTGATACGCACGCTAGCAGGCCGACACGCGCTGACCCGACGCGCCGCTGCGGAATGCAATTCCGGCCATGCCGGAGCTTGCGTGGCTCAAGTGATGTGATTTGCGGAATCCGTGCAACCGCACGCCGAGTCCGTCCACAGGCAAAGCGCGCGCCGTCCACAACTGATCGCGCGCGCGCCGTTAACGATTGGAACAAACCGGAATCATCCACAGCGGTTTTGCCATAATAGTTAATTTCCGGCCCATCGCAGCGTCATCCGCAGGCTTGACCCGCGCATCCATCACCTTTGGAAGACTCATTTAAAGGATGGATTGCCGGGTCAAGCCCGGCAATGACGACGAGATAGGTGGATCTCGTAGGTCAAGCCGGCAATGACGATGAGATGTGTGCATCCAGCAGGGTCAAGCCCGGTCATGATGCCGGGGACATCACTGTTGCAGATGCCCTGCGGTCATGGCGGACATGCATGTTTTCCGCAAGAATTGCGCTTGCTGGCATCGCGGCGGTTGGGCATAATTTCGTCAGGCCGCCCAACCGGGCGGCCGGTGTTCTCAGGGCGGGGTGAAAGTCCCCACCGGCGGTAAAGGCTGACAGGCCCAAGCCCGCGAGCGCCTTCTCCTCTTAAGCGGAGAAGGGTCAGCAGATTCGGTGTGATTCCGAAGCCGACGGTTAAAGTCCGGATGAAAGAGAACGGTCACGGCAGCCGCGTCGTTCGCGCGGCTCGTCGTTCCGTGTGCCCTGATTCTGGTCCTGAAAGGGGAAAGCCATGAATCAGATGTTGCAAGATCCGACCGAAGTAAAAGACCCTCCGCAAGTTATCGATCGTCCGGCATATCCGCAGTTTGCAAAGCCGCAGCGCATCGCGTTCGTGCAGTCATCCTGGCATCGCGACGTGGTCGAGGAATGCCGCGTCGCGTTTCTGCAGGAAATCGAAGCGCGCGGCATCGCCGCCGTTCACATCGATCTGTTCGAAGTGCCGGGCTCGTTCGAGATCCCTCTGCACGCGCAGATTCTCGCAAAAACCCGGCGCTACACCGCGATCGTCGCGGCCGGCCTGGTGGTCGATGGCGGTATCTACCGCCACGAGTTCGTCGCCGACACCGTGATCAAGGCGCTGATGGACGTGCAGTTGCGCACCGAAGTGCCGGTCTTCTCCGCGGTGCTGACGCCGCAGCAGTTCCACGAAAGTGCCGCGCATTTCGATTTCTTTCGCAGGCATTTTGCGGTGAAAGGCGTCGAAGTCGCGGAAGCCTGCGCCAACACGTTGCTCAGCCTCGAACGCCTGCGCGGTCAGGTCGCGGCCGGGATCGTGTAGCCGAAATTCGTAAGGTGGGTGGAGCAAAGCGAAGCGATAACCGCCATCCGGGGAGCGTTTGCGATGGGTCGCTGCGCTCAACCCGTGCTACGAATTTCAATCGAACAGGCTCGACACCGACTCTTCGGCGGCGGTGCGGCCGATGGCTTCGGCGATCAGCGAGGCGATCGACAGCGTGCGGATGTTGGTAGCGACGCGGACCGCCTCGGTGGGCTGGATCGAATCGGTGATCACCAGTTCCTTCAAGCGGGAGCCGGCGATGCGGGCGGCGGCGCCGCCGGAGAGAACGCCGTGGGTGATATAGGCGTAGACGTCCTTGGCGCCGTTGGCGAGCAGCGCGTCGGCGGCGTTCACCAGCGTACCGCCGGAATCGACGATGTCGTCGACCAGGATGCAGGTATAGCCGGCGACGTCGCCAATCACGTTCATCACCTCGGATTCGCCGGCGCGTTCGCGGCGCTTGTCGATGATGGCGAGCGGCGTGTTGATACGCTTGGCAAATCCGCGGGCACGCACCACGCCGCCGACGTCGGGCGACACCATCATGACATTGGCGAGGTCGAAGCGCTCCTTGATGTCGCGCACCATGACCGGCGAGGCGAACAGGTTATCGGTCGGAATATCGAAGAAGCCCTGGATTTGCGCCGCGTGCAGGTCGATCGTCATGACGCGGTCGATGCCGGCCCGGGTGATCAGGTTGGCCACCAGCTTGGCGGAAATCGGCGTGCGCGAGCCGGATTTGCGGTCCTGCCTGGCATAGCCGAAATAGGGAATCACGGCGGTGATGCGGCGCGCCGACGACCGGCGCAGCGCATCGGTGATGATCAGCAGTTCCATCAAATGGTCGTTGGCCGGAAACGACGTCGACTGGATGATGAAGGCGTCGGAGCCGCGGACGTTTTCCTGGATTTCGACGAAGATTTCCATGTCGGCGAAACGCCGGACCACCGCCTTGGCAAGCTGCAGGTTGAGGCCTTTGGCGATTTCCTGCGCCAACGCATTGTTGGAATTGCCGGCGACCAGCTTGATCGAGCCGTTCTTGGCCGACATCGACGCTTCTCCCCGTAACCCGGTGGATACAACATTGAGCATATCGGGCCCTTCAGGAACTGGCGCGTTTGACGAGCGAGGTGATATCAAGCAGCGACCGGAGCGGCAACCCGGCGCTTACGGTTTTCCTACGCAAAATCAACGCTGGAGGCGCGATTCGGTTGGTTAACGGGCGCTGTAGCTCAGTGCCCCGGCGCCGAACACGCCCGAAGGTGGAGGCGGATCGGCGTCTGCAACCGCAGGTCCTCGCCCGCGCGGCGCCGGCGGCGGTACGTCGGATGGCGCGGCTCCGCCGGTCATGCCGGAAAGGCCGGTCAATCCGGCTTGCGCTATGCGCCGCAGCACCAAATCGTCGGCGGCGGCCCAGGCGTCGCGGCCCGCCTTGCCGGCCGGTTCTTCACCGGAAAGCCGAATCGCCCGTTGCTGGTCGCGGTCGTAAACGTCCCACACCCAGGCGATCGTGGTGCGGCCGCGGATGACCTGCGCCGCCAGGTAGCTTCGCACCCGATACGAGGCTGATCCGTCCCGCGACACGATCGCGACGTTGCGAAGCTTGGATTCGCTGTCGAGCAGATTGACCATGCGGTCGAACACCTGCGGCGGCGGACCGTCGATGGATTCGAAGGTGACGGTGGTCCCGCCGGCATTGGCCATCGCGAACGAGTTGCTTGCGGACCCGCCGCCGGCACAGCCGCCAAGAGCGCCGCCAAGTCCGCACAGCACCGCCAGCAGCAACGCTGCGCACAAAGCGCGCGGCGCGGCGGAGCCTGCATCGCGGTTGGAAACCGGCATTCGTTCAGCGTCCCTGTTGAGGGCGAGAGATATCGTTAAAACGCGTTAAGGTCTGTGGCACGGCGGACACAGCAGCTCCGAAATAGTTCTGCGGTCACTGCAGGGAGCGACCGAAGCAATCCCGGTGGTGCCTGTGGCCCCGGACAGCTTCGCCCGCCCGCAATGACGAAGCTTCCCCGGCCTGCGTTTCATTCGTGCTCGAGCACGATCGCGTGCACATGGCGGCCGTAATCCGGCTCCTTGCGATGCACCGAGCGCCGGTAGCTGAAAAACCGCTGGTCGGAATAAGTGTCGATGCCGACATCGTCGATCATCAGCACGCCGGCGTTTTCCAGCCGCATCCGGATGAAGCCGGCGAGATCGAACATCGCATGTTTTTCGCGCGATGACGGGATGAAGAATGGCGCGTTGGCCGCGTCGGCCAGCGTGAACCGGTCGACGAATTCGGCGCCGACTTCATAAGAGTTCTGACGAATCAGCGGCCCGATCGCGGCGACGATGCCCGCGCGCTCGGCGCCAAGCTGCTCCATCGCGTCGATGGTCGATTCCAGAACACCCGTCAGCGCGCCTTTCCAGCCGGCATGGGCAGCGCCGATCACGCGCGCGCGGGGATCGACCAACAGGATCGGCCCGCAATCGGCCGCGGTGACGCCGATGGCGAGGCCTTCGGTGCGGGTGACCATGGCATCGGCGCGGGGACGCGACCGGCCCGGCCACGGTCCGGTGGCCACGACCGCGTCGGGCGAGTGGACCTGCCACACGCCGAGAAAATGCTCGGGCGAGACACCCATCTGCTGCGCCATCCGCCGGCGGTTTTCGGCGACGTGGCCGGGGTCGTCGTTCGAGCCGATGCCGCCGTTCAGGCTCTCGTAAATGCCGCCGGAGACGCCGCCGTCGCGGGTGAAAAACCCGTGGCGCAGACCGGGAATGGCCGAGAGCAGCGGCGATCCGAGCGTCATCGGTCTGCACCCTTGCGGTTGTCGCCGGAAAATCCCGCCAGCGCGGTCAGAGCCGGATCGGAGATCGCGACCACCTTGAACATCGAGCCCATGCCGCCGCGGCCGCCCTCGATCAGCCGCTTCAGCGCGCCGGAGATATCTTCGGAAACCTCGGGCGTGGTCTTGGCCATCAGCGTCGCAGCGCGCTGCTCGATGCCGAGCGCCTTCAGGAAGTCGCCCTGCGGCACCGGGCCGTGCGCACGCGCGCCGAGATCCTCGGCGGCGCGCACCAGCGCCTGGAAATCGACATGCGCGGTGACATCGGCCTGGCCCGGATTGTTCAAGGGATCGGTAAAGCTGTGGCGGGCGATGGCCTGAAAGGTATCTCCGGCGTCGCTGCGCAGATGGCCGTAATCGACGATCAGCGCGGCGCCGCCGTCGTCGCGGACGCGGGTTGCGATCTTCATGATCTCGGTGTCCGGCCGCCATTCGAACACCGCGCCGGCCGGGGCGGCACGCACCAGCGGCGGCAGCAGCACCTCGAAACGCGGCATCGGCTCGGCGGAGGCGCCGAATGCAAGTCGGCCGTCGCCGCCGATTTCTATCGTGCGCTCGTGCCAGCCGGTTTCAAGCTTCACCATCTGATGCACCGGCAGCACGTCGAAATATTCGTTGGCGAGAATCACCGAAGGCCCGGACGGCACGTCGTCGAGACGGTCGTGCCAGGCGATGTTGCGCACGCCGGGCAGCGTGGCCTTCTGCTTGTCGCGCAGCACCGGATTGATTTCGACCAGATCGATGTTCAGCGCCTGATAGAGCGGCGGCAGCACGCGCAACGCGCGCAGCGCATCCGCCATCATGGTGCCGCGGCCGGGGCCGAGTTCGATCAGCCGCAGCGACGGCGGCGATTCCATCGCCCGCCACACCGACGCCGCCCATAGCCCGAGCAGTTCGCCGAACATCTGGCTGACTTCCGGGGCGGTGGTGAAATCGCCCTCGCGCCCCAAGGGATCGCGCGAGACGTAATAGCCGTGCTTGGGATGGGTCAGGCACAATTCCATGTAGCGCCAGACCGGCATCGGCCCGGAGGATTGGATCAGCTTCTTCAGTTCGGCCTGAAGCGGCGAGGTTTCGGTCACGGGGTTGCCTGGCTCATCGCTTGCGCGCGCGGTCCGCGGCGCCATGCTGCCGCAACGATGATGGCGCCTGCAACGATCATCGGCACCGACAGCAGCATTCCCATGGTCAATCCGCCCCACAGGAAACCCAATTGCGGATCGGGTTCGCGGAAGAATTCGCTGACGATACGCGCCACGGCATACAGCGCGATAAAGCTGCCGAGGATCAGGCCCGGCCGTTTCAGCGCGCCGGCGCGTATCATCAGCGCCAGGATCGCGAACAGCACGATGCCTTCGAGCCCGGCCTCGTAAAGCTGGCTCGGATGGCGCGGCAGCGGGCCGCCGTTGGGAAACACCATCGCCCAGGGCACGCTGGAATCCGCCGGCCGGCCCCATAATTCGCTGTTGATGAAATTGGCGAGCCGCCCCAGAAACAGCCCGATCGGTCCGACCGCGGTGGTGATGTCGCCCAGCGACAGGATGGAAAGCCTGTATTTCCGGCAGAACAGCATCACCGCGGCGACGCAGCCCAAAAAGCCGCCGTGGAACGACATGCCGCCTTTCCACAGTTCGAGGATCTCGGCGGGATGCTGGATGAAAAACGGCAGGTTGTAGAACAGCACATAGCCGGTGCGGCCGCCGAGGATGATCCCGACCGTCACCCAGAGAATGAAATCGTCCATCTGCAGCAGCGTGATCGGCGCAGGTCCCCCCCATAGCCGTTCATTCTTGATCAGCGCCCGGGCGTAAACCCAGCCCAGCACGATACCGCCGATATAGGCCAGCGCGTACCAGCGGATCGCGACCGGCCCGATCGCGATGGCGATTGGATCGAAGATCGGAAATGCGATGGCGAGAAAGGGCATCGTCTATCCTTGGTCATTCCGGGGCGCGCGCGCGTTCGCACGTGCGAACCCGGAATCCAGCGACCTGGCGATGTTGCTGGACTCCGGGTTCGCGCCACGCGGCGCGCCCCGGAACGACGGCTGATGCGCCATGTCAGTCAGGCTGCAGAAACAAGGTTGCGGCGATACAGCGCCAGCAGCCGTTCCCAGTGCCGCTCGGCGGCGTCCCTGTGATAGACCGGCCGCTTCGGAAACGCGAAGCCGTGGTGAGTGCCCGGATAAATCTCGACCTCGGCGTTGGCGCCGTCGGCTTTCATCGACTGCTTTACTTTTTCGATGGTTTCCATCGGCGCGTAGACGTCGGTTTCCGCGCAGCCGAAATAAAGCTCGGCCTTGGTCTTGGTCCCGGCGAGATGCGGGCTGTCCGGCTTGTCGGTTGCCAGCGCCACGCCATAGATCGATGCCGCCGCCTTGACGCGGTCGGGAAAATGCGTCGCGGCGTTGACCGCGTATTGCCCGCTCATGCAATAGCCGACCGTGCCGACCGGTCCCTTGCTTGCCGCCGCCTGTGTTGCGGCAAAATCCAGCAGCGCCTTGGTGTCTTCCATCACCAGCGGAATGGAAAGCGAGTGCATCAGTTCGAACATGCGCTTGCGCTCCGGCGATTCCGGATCGGCGGGCAGCGGCCCCAGTTCCATGACGCCCTTGCGGTAATACATGTTCGGCAGCATCACGTAATAGCCGGAGGTCGCGAGCCGCCGTGCCATGTCGCGCAATTCCTCCCGGATCGCCGGTGCGTCCATGTAGAAGATGATGATGGGGAACGGACCGCCGCGCTCGGGGTGGCTGATGAAGGTGGTGGTCTTGCCGTCCTTGGTGGGAATCTCGATTTGCTGGTCGATCATGGGTGTTTTCTTTCCCCGTCTGTTTTGCATGCGGGGGTCGATTATCACGATTGCGCGGAAACCGCAGCCGGAAAGACGGTCAACGCGCGGCGCCTAGTTCCGGGACACGAAAGGGAAGCCCTGCTCCGGCCTTGAACAAACCCGGGCGGATCGCCATTGTCAGGATGAACCCGCAGCCGGAGATTTTGCCATGACCCAGACCAGCAACCGGTTTTTCGACGAGATCGGCCGCCTGATGAACGACGCCGCCGGCGCCGCCCAAGGGGTCAAGCGCGAGGTCGATACCGTGGTGCGCAACCAGGCCGAAAAAATCCTGCGCGACCTCGACGTCGTCAAGCGCGAGGAATTCGAGGCGGTCAAGGACATGGCGCGCCTTGCGCGCGAGGAAAACGAGGCGCTGAAAGCGCGCATCACGGCGCTGGAGGCGAAGCTTGGCGCGACGCCCGCCGCGCCCCCGCCTGTTGCGGACTGACAGCCGAGGCGATTGCACGCAATGCGTCATGCGCAAGTTTGACTCGCGCATCCATCGATCTTGATCGCGAATTATCGTCCTACATAATCGTTGACCCAACGAATTATGTATGTACATTTAATTGAAAATCACCTTCGATCCGGCCAAACGTCTTGTCACCCTGCAGGAACGCGGAATTGATTTCGCGACTGATGCGGAGAAGGTGTTCGCGGGCAGGGTTGCGACCGTCATCGACGATCGTTTTGATTATGGTGAAGTGCGGAATTCAACCGCAGGCTGGCTCGACGGCCGAATGGTGACGGTGATCTGGACTGCGCGCGGTAACGCCCGCCACATCATCTCGATGAGGTATTGTCATGCCGGAGAAATCAAAAAACTTCTCAAGCTCTTTACGTAAGCGCAAACCGTGGGTCGATCCCGACGATGCTCCGGAGTGGACGGATGACATGGTCGCTCGCGCCGAAGTTCGCGACGGCGGCAGAATCATCCGCCGCGGCCGGCCGCCGCTCGGCGCAAAGGCCAAGGGCGTGGTGACGATAAGGCTCGATGCCGACGTGCTGGACTCCTACCGGGCGCTCGGCGCCGGCTGGCAGACGCGGATCAACGCCGACCTGCGCCGCGCCCGCAAACTCAAGAAAGTCTGACGGATCGCAGCGCACCGGCGGCCGGGCAGGTCGCGAAGGCAGAAAAATCCCTCGATTTCCTTGTATTTCCGCCTCAACGCGGCTAGAACGCCGCCACGTCCGCGGCCCCCGCACCCCTGGAGGCTTGCCGTGGCGTGAAAACGGGCCGCATTGCGGCCTTTAACTTTTACGGAACAAGGATTTAAACGATGGCGACCGTCAAGGAATTGAAGGCGACCGCGCGTCCCGTCGGCGGCAAGGGGGCCGCACGGGCAGAGCGTCGCGCCGGTAGAGTGCCCGGAGTGATCTATGGCAACAACCAGCCCCCCGTGGCCATTTCGGTCGATGATATCGAGCTGCGCCAGCGTATATTGGCGGGCCGGTTCCTCACCACGATTTACGACATCGATCTGGAAGGCCGGAAGCACCGGGTGATCCCGCGCGATTTCCACCTCGACCCGGTGCGCGATTTCCCGCTGCATGTGGACTTCATGCGGCTCGGCGAGGGCGCCACCATCCGCGTCAGCGTTCCCCTGCACATCCAGCACGCGGACGCCGCACCCGGCGTCAAGCGCGGCGGCACCGTTAACATCGTCACCCACACCATCGATCTGGAATGCTCGGTCGATAACATTCCGCAATATGTCGAGGCCGATGTCAGCAAGCTTGAAATCAACCACTCGCTGCATCTGAGCGAAATCAAGCTTCCCGCCGGCGTGAAGTCGCTGTCGCGCGAGGACGTCACATTGGTGACCATCGTGCCGCCGTCCGGCTACGCCGAAGAGCTCAAGGCGGCGGCGGCCGCAGCGGCTGCCGGTCCGGCCGCGGCGGCAGCCCCGGGCGCGGCTCCGGCGGCAGGCG
>NZ_CAXUNQ010000028.1:0-56857 GCF_964252615.1 uncultured Bradyrhizobium sp. | reverse complement strand
GCGGCGGCGGTGGCGGTGGCCGCGTTGCTGCAGGCGGAGGCTTTCGCGGCGGCGGTGCAGCCATGGGTGGCGGAGGCTTCCGCGGTGGCGCGATCTCTCGCGGTGGTGGCGGTGGCGGATACGCCTATCGCGGCGGCGGGTATCGCGGCGGATACCGGGGCGGCGGCGGGTTCATCCCGGGAGCCGTAGCTGGTGCCGTGATCGGCGGCGCGCTCGCTTCCCAGTATCCGTATGGCTACGGCGGCTATTACGGCGGCCCGGCCTATTACGATGACCAATATGTCGATGATGGTGCTGTAGCCGTTGCTCCTGCTCCGGGCGGGGACGACGTCTCCTATTGCGTGCAGCGCTTCCGTTCCTATGATCCGGAATCCGGCACCTATCTCGGCAATGACGGTTTGCGGCACCCCTGCCCGTAAACGGATGCGCGGATAACAGAAGGTTCGGGACGGCGCACACGATGCGCCGTCCTTTTCGTTTCCCTGCGACGCTATGACCGCGTCGCCAGCGCGATGCCGGCAAGCGCCACCAGCAGCGCTGCGATTTCCTCGCCCCGACGGCTCGTGCAGCATCGCGACCGACGACAGCACGCCGATCGGTGTGACCATTAGCGCCAGTCCCATACATACATGCATCCAGCCGCCAAGGCTGAGCAGCAGCACCCGGCCCGCACCCTCCGCGGCACGGTCAGTTGCTGAACCCGTCGCGCGCGCAATCAGCGCAGGCAATGCGGCGCCGGCGGCGCCGCACAAGTCACGCGACGGCAATGGCGGCCACTCGGTCAGCAGATCCGTCATGATCGGGAAGTTGAGCCCTCAGCCCAGCGATGTGACGGTGAGGAGTGTAAGACCGAGCGCTGAGATGCGCGCCGGCCCGCCGGTGTGACCGGGATGTGTCACGATCGCGTTGCCAGCACGACGCCGGCCAGCGTGAAGACCAGCGCGGCGATCTGGCCGGGACCAAGCGGCTCGTGCAGCGCTGCGGCCGAAGCGACCACGCCGATCACCGGCACCGCCATGGTGCCGATCGCGGCCACCGACGCTGGCAAGCGCGCCAGCGCTGCGAACCACGCGACATAGGCGACGCAGAACTGCACCACGGTCGAATAAATCACGAGCAGCCAGCCGAGTGGCGTCACGGCGTCCCAATGCGAGGTTTCAAGCAGGAACCCGACCACCGCGACCGGAAAACAACCGAGCCCGATCTGCCATGCCGCAGCCGTGAACGGCGGCAACTGCAGCGGCAGCTTCTTTGCGAGCACCGTGCCGAGCGCAAATCCGACCGAGCCCGCCAGCGCCATGACGATCCCCGGCAGCTTGGCTTCGCTCGCGGCGATGCCGTTGCCGCCCATGATCGCCGCGAGGCCCGCAAACGCCATCGCCAGCGCGATCGCGCGCAGCACGGTCGGCCGTTCGCCGAGCACCGGCCACGCCATGACCGAAGCCCAGACCGGCATGGTGTAGGCGATCAGCGCCGCCTCGCTGGCGGGAAGCCACAGTAGCGCCAGGCCCATCAGCACCATCCAGCCGGTCACGTTGAGGAGCGCCGCCAGCATCAGGCGCGGCCACAGCGCGCGCGGGACCTTCAGGCTTTGTCCGCGCATCGCCGCCAGCGCGGCCAGCAGACTGGCGCCGATCACCCCGGTGACGCCGCGCAGGGTCAACGGCGGCAGTTCGCCGAGCAGGTATTTGGTGACGGGCCAGTTGAAACCCCAGCCGAGCGAGGTGATGGCGAGGAACATCAGGCCGGCGGGCGTGATGAGCGTTCGCGCCCGGGGGGTTTGCATTGTCATGGGGGTAACTGACCGATGGAATCGGCCGCACCATGCCGGTAATCGGCGCACGATGCCACCGGCAGTCAGATCGGCCCGAACGCGCTGAGTCTCGCCCGCGCAACCCCTGCCCGACAATAAATAGTTGTCCTGTGAACAGCGGGCGAAGCTCGAACTCGCTGCGCCGAAAAGATTCTTTTCGCTTCCGAATCCATGAGGACTCACTGATACTTGGCAGCGATCAAGGTGCGGCCAGACCCCTTGGTTTTGCCAGTTTCCACCATATTTAGTATTTGATTTAGGAACCCGTACTAGTGCTTGACGGGCGCAAGCGAGTTGTCTTAGCTTCTGCTCGTTCGGCGCCGGCTAGTTCTTGGTCCCGCCGGACGCCCCCAAAAGGGTTCAGAATGACCATTCCGTGCGCCGCGACAGGCAAACGGCGATGGATTTTCGCGTCCTCAATCGGAGGGGTTTTGGGCGGTAACGACGCTGAGAAACACACGGGGCCGGGGTCCACCGGCCAAGCTTGCGGACGATGAGTTCGCTCAAG
Organism: uncultured Bradyrhizobium sp.; assembly: GCF_964252615.1. Lineage (NCBI taxonomy): Bacteria > Pseudomonadati > Pseudomonadota > Alphaproteobacteria > Hyphomicrobiales > Nitrobacteraceae > Bradyrhizobium > uncultured Bradyrhizobium sp. The sequence continues at coordinate 54,536 of NZ_CAXUNQ010000028.1, read as the reverse complement.
GAAAACCACCCGCCGCCCGCGTCCGATGCGGTCCGGTCAGATAAGAACGGGGCACGACCATGCGAATCGAACGGCGCTACACCACCGACGGCCAGTCAGCTTACGCCGGCATTGATTTCAGGCTGACGACATCGGAGATCCGCAACCCCGACGGCTCGGTGGTGTTCCGGCTGGAGAATGTCGAGGTCCCGGAGTTCTGGTCGCAGGTCGCCTCCGACGTGCTGGCGCAGAAGTACTTTCGTAAAGCCGGTGTCGCGGCGCGCCTGAAGAAAGTCGAAGAAGAGACCGTGCCGTCTTGGCTGTGGCGCTCGGTGCCGGACACCGAGGCGTTGGCCGATCTCCCCGAATCGGAGCGCTATGTCAGCGAGCTCTCGGCAAAGCAGGTGTTCGACCGCCTCAGTGGCTGCTGGACCTATTGGGGCTGGAAGGGCGGCTATTTCGACGCCTCCGAAGCCGACGCCCGCGCGTTCTTCGACGAGCTGCGCTACATGCTGGCCAAGCAGATGGTGGCACCGAATTCACCGCAATGGTTCAACACCGGGCTGCACTGGGCCTACGGCGTCGATGGCCCTGGCCAGGGGCACTATTACGTCGATCCGTTCACCCACAAGCTGACCAAATCGAAATCGGCTTACGAACATCCGCAGCCGCACGCCTGCTTCATCCAGGGCATCCAGGACGACCTCGTCAACGAGGGCGGCATCATGGACCTGTGGGTGCGCGAGGCGCGGCTTTTCAAATATGGCTCCGGCACCGGCTCGAACTTTTCCCGGCTGCGCGGCGAAGGCGAGAAGTTGTCCGGCGGCGGACGCTCGTCGGGCCTGATGAGTTTCCTCAAGATCGGCGACCGCGCCGCGGGCGCGATCAAGAGCGGCGGCACCACGCGGCGCGCCGCCAAGATGGTGGTGGTGGACGCCGACCATCCGGACATCGAGACCTATATCGACTGGAAGGTGAAGGAGGAGCAGAAGGTCGCGGCGCTCGTTACCGGCTCCAAGATCAACCACAGGCACCTGAAGGCGATTCTGAAAGCCTGCGTGAACTGCGAGGGCTCCGGCGACGATTGCTTCGACCCGGAGAAGAACCCGGCTCTCCGCCGCGAGATAAAACTGGCGCGCCGCGCGCTGGTCACCGACGGCATGATCAAGCGCGTGATCCAGTTCGCCAGGCAAGGCTACAAGGAGATCGATTTCCCGGTCCTCGACACCGACTGGGACTCGGAAGCCTATCTCACCGTTTCCGGCCAGAACTCCAACAACTCGGTCTCGCTGAAGGACGACTTCCTGCGCGCGGTGGAGACCGGCGGGAAATGGAATCTGATCAACCGCACCAACAGGAAGGTGGCCAAGACGCTGGATGCGCGCGAGCTGTGGGAAAAGATCGGCCACGCCGCCTGGGCAAGCGCCGATCCCGGCCTGCATTTCAACACCACCATGAACGACTGGCACACCTGCAAGGCGTCCGGCGACATCCGCGCCTCCAATCCGTGTTCGGAATACATGTTCCTGGACGACACCGCCTGCAATCTGGCGTCGCTCAATCTGATTACGTTCTACAACAGCACCACCGTCATTCCGGGGCGCGCGTCTTCGCGCGAACCCGGAATCGATAACCACGATTCGGGATTATGGATTCCAGGCCTGCGCCAAGAGGCGCATCCCGGAATGACGAGGGTTTTTGACGTCGACGCCTACGAGCACACCGTGCGGCTCTGGACCATCGTGCTCGAGATCTCGGTGATGATGGCGCAGTTTCCCTCGCGGGCGATCGCGGAGCTTTCCTACGAATTCCGCACGCTGGGGCTTGGCTTTGCCAATATCGGCGGGCTCTTGATGACCATGGGGCTGTCCTATGATTCGAGCGAAGGCCGCGCGCTGTGCGGCGCGCTGACCGCGATCATGACCGGCGTCAGCTACGCCACCTCCGCCGAGATGGCCAGGGAGCTTGGCCCGTTCCCCGGTTACAAGAAGAATGCCGGCCATATGCTGCGCGTGATCCGCAACCACCGCCGCGCCGCGCACGGCGAATCGCGCGGCTATGAGGCCCTGGCCGTCAACCCGGTGCCGCTGGATTATGCCAGCGTGCCGCAGGCCGACATCGTCGAACATGCCAAGGCCGCATGGGACAAGGCGCTCGAACTCGGCGAACTGCACGGCTATCGCAATGCGCAGGTTTCGGTGGTGGCGCCGACCGGCACCATCGGTCTGGTGATGGATTGCGACACCACCGGCATCGAGCCGGATTTTGCCTTGGTGAAATTCAAGAAGCTCGCCGGCGGTGGCTACTGGAAGATCATCAACCGCGCCGTGCCGGAAGCGCTGCGCGCGCTCGGCTACCGCGAGAGCGACATTGCCGAGATCGAGGCCTACGCCGTCGGCCACGGCTCGCTCTCCAATGCGCCGGCGATCAACGTCTCCACGCTCAAGGCCAAGGGTTTTACCGACGAGGCCCTGAAGAAGGTGGAAGCCGCACTCCCCACCGCGTTCGACATCAAGTTCGCCTTCAACAAATGGACCTTTGGCGAGGATTTTCCGCGCGACGTGCTCAGGCTCGATCCGGACGCGATCGCCGCGCCCAATTTCGACCTGCTCGCCGCGGTCGGTTTTTCCAAGCGCGAGATCGAGGCCGCCAATGTGCACATCTGCGGCGCGATGACGGTGGAAGGCGCGCCGCACCTGAAGCCCGAGCATTACAGCGTGTTCGACTGCGCCAATCCCTGCGGCAAGGTCGGCAAGCGCTACCTCTCGGTGGAAAGCCACATCCGCATGATGGCGGCGTCGCAGCCGTTCATCTCGGGGGCGATCTCAAAGACCATCAACATGCCCAACGACGCCACGGTGGAGGACTGCAAGTCCGCCTATCTGCTGTCGTGGAAGCTGGCGCTGAAGGCCAACGCGCTCTACCGCGACGGCTCGAAACTGTCGCAGCCCTTGAACTCGCAACTGATCAGCGACGACGACGAGGAAGACGACGCCATCGAGGCGTTCATGGACAAGCCGATGGCGGCGCGCACCGCGCAGCTTTCGGAGAAGGTGGTGGAGCGCCTGGTCGAGCGCATCGTGGTGATGCGCGAGCGCGAAAAGATGCCGGACCGCCGCAAGGGCTACACCCAGAAAGCCGTGGTCGGCGGCCACAAGGTGTACTTGCGCACCGGCGAATATGACGACGGCCGCATCGGCGAGATCTTCATCGACATGCACAAGGAAGGCGCGGCGCTCAGGTCGTTCATCAACAACTTCGCCATCGCCGTTTCGCTCGGCCTGCAATACGGCGTGCCGCTGGAGGAATATGTCGACGCTTTCACCTTCACCCGTTTCGAGCCCGCCGGCCCCGTGCAGGGCAACGATTCGATCAAATACGCCACCTCGATTCTGGACTACGTGTTCCGCGAACTCGCGGTGAGCTACATGGGCCGCTTCGACCTCGCCCATGTCGATCCAACCGAGAGCAATTTCGACGCGCTCGGCAAGGGCGTGGAGGAAGGCAAGCAGCCGGATCCGTCGCATTCGACCAAGTACGTCTCGAAGGGCCTGACGCGTTCGCGCACAGACAGCCTTCACGTGGTGCGCGAGACCGGTTCACCCTCCTCCCATGGCGGCGCACAAGGCGGCACCGTGATGTCGCTCGCCACCTCCCGCGCCGCCGACGCCCTGGAAGGCGCGGTTGCGCTGAAGCAGGAAGTCCAGCACGACCTGTCGCCGACCGAGAAACTCGAGGCGCTGCAATGGAGCCGCGCCGGCACCGCGGCACAGGCGGCACCGAGCAAGGCGGAGCGGCGCGCGGAGGCGAAGGCCAAGGGCTACGAGGGCGAGATGTGCGGGGAGTGCGGGCACTTCTCGCTGGTGCGGAACGGGACGTGCATGAAGTGCGATACGTGTGGGAGCACGACGGGGTGTTCGTGACATTGGCTGAGCAACAAATTGAAAAAACAATGGCGCCGATTCAATTACAGGAGGTCTTTAAGACGAGCGGTGTACCCACATACACCTTTGTTCCTCCCATTGATTACAATCGGATAATCGTAAATCTCCGAACACCGGGCAGAGCTCTCGTTGTCGAAGGGCCCTCAGGCATCGGTAAAACGACCGCAATCAAAAAGGCGATCGAGGGTTTGGGTCTGCAACAAAAAGTTACCGAGCTGAAGGCTACCCGACCGAGCGATGCAGAAATTATACGAGACCTACCTAACATCGGAGAGTTCGGCATCGTTTTCATCGACGACTTTCATCGTTTAGATGATGCCACAAAAGCGGCTATTGCCGACTACGTAAAAACTCTGGCTGATGCTGAGCAACAAAACGCCAAAGTAATCATAGTTGGCATAAATGAGGCAGGTCGTTCTTTAATAAACTTTGCACCGGATCTCGTAAATCGAATTGATACCGTAAAATTTGAGAATAACCCTGACGAAAAGATACTCGACCTCATTCAAAAAGGCGAAGCCGCGTTAAACGTCGAATTCAATTGTCATGACAATATTATTGAGGATGCCAGTGGAGGATTTTATCTGGCCCAGATGCTTTGTAACGAGCTCTGTCAGAAGGCCGATGTCTTAGAAGCGTGCTCAACAAAAAAGGAATTGGTGGTCAGTTTTGAAGGCGCGAAATCAGCAATCTGGTCGAGACTAGATGAAAAGTTTGGTGATCATGCGAAGCGTTTCGCCCTTGGATCTCGGTATCGACCTGAGGGACGGGCACCCTACCTACATCTCCTTCATGGTCTCGCTAACTCGGACAAGTGGCATCTTGATATCAAGCAATATGCTCGAACTAATCCGGATATGCGACTAAGCGTAATGCAGGTATTTGATAAGGGATTCTTAGCTGACTTATTTTTGACCAATCCTACCCTGTCCTCCGTTCTTCACCTCGACAAGCGAGCAGGAAAAATCATCGTCGAAGATCCTCAATTCCTTTTCTATCTGAGGAATATGCCGTGGCAATCATTCTAAAGTGATTTGGGATTTAAGCAAATTGGTTTTGATTCTCGTTATGACTTTGCCCTATCTTTTGCGGGTGAGGATCGCGACGTTGCGGCTGCGCTTTTTAACGAATTGATGGAACGCGAGATATCGGTCTTCTATGACAAAAACGAACAAGATCGTATAGCCGCTGAAAACATCGAAGAATATCTTGCGCCGATCTATTCATCGGAAGCAAAATTCGTTGTTTGTATATTGGGCGATCATTACCCACGCAAGATTTGGACGCGCGTGGAATCGAAACTTTTTGAAGAGCGTTTTAAATCGGGTCAAGTTATTCCGGTCTTGCTGAATGGAACCGCCGCTGGGGTTTTTAGCCGCTTAGAAGAAATCGGCTATCTAGGATTCGATCGATCCGACTTACCTGCGGCAACAAGCTCGTTGGTGGAAATTCTAATCAAGAAGCTAGATGACGTAGCTTCTAATGGTCGAAGGTAGCCAGCGTAGCCCGGATGAGCGAAGCAACATCCGGGGCCTTTGCTTGACGAGATAACGGTCCCGATCCGTTTCGCTCACCCGGGCTACGAAACTGGCATGGTCGACTTCCAATCGGCGCCATATGTCTTTTCCGCCCACCGGGCCACTGCATCGATGCCGTCAACCGGCAAGCTTGGGTAGTCTTGGAAGATTGCCTGCGGTGAAGTGTCGGCACGGAGGTAGCCGAGGATCGTTTCGGCTAGAATCCGCGTTCCTTTCACAACGGGATCGCCGCTCATCACGGTCGGATCGCTGACAACTTCCGCTTTAACTGCCGGTGCCTTTCGCAGCGCTCCCATGTCAGTAACCTCCGCATAGCGTGGACCCTGCCAAATATAGGCGAAACAGAAGCCTGGCGAAACAGCCTTATCTCACCGCGCCGGCTTCCACGTCCCGTCTCTGATTGCCAGCATCAATTGTGCTATCGCCAGCACGGTGCGGTCCGCTTTCGACGCTGCGAGCGTTTCGGCGGTGTGCCAGTCGATCCGCACCGTGCCGTCTTCATCGATGGCGTAGAGGGTGGCGGCTCCGGGTGACGGCTCGCGTATTCTAACCGTCTTGAGGGGCTTCGGCTGATCCTGGGCGAGTGCGGGTTCGGCTAAGGCCGCGATCAGCATGAAGGCAAGAAGACGATGCATCCGCCGGGTTGCACCGTCATTGCGAGTGAAGCGAAGTAATCCAAAACCGCAAGCACAGACTGGATTGCTTGGTCGTTTCGCTCCTCGCAATGACGCATTCCGGCCTGCTATCATCATGCCCTTACGAAGCATCATGTTCTTGCGTCCCCACCGGCGCGCGCAAGCTGCTTTGCCAGATCGAGAACTTTCTTGCGGTCTGTTTCGCTGCCAAGTTTCAGGAAAACCTTCATCAATTGCAGACCGGCAAGAGCCGAAGCCGTGCTCGGCGCTTCCGCAGGACGCGGCGTTTTGAACAACTCCTCGATATTCGACGACAGCGCGCGGGACAGTCTTTCAAGGACGGCGACGGTCGGATTCTCCAGTCCGCGTTCGAGACGGCTGACATAGGTGCGGTCGATCCCGGCATCCACCGCCAGCATCTCTTGCGAGAGCTCAGATGCGAGCCGAAGCCGCCGGATGTTTCGAGCGACCAAAGCGCCTGCTTTCATCGAGCAAGATCAGCAGCCTGCGGTCGATGAAACCACGCACAATAGGCCCACGGATAATAGTGCCACCTTTACAATCATTGCGGGTGCGTCTGATAGACTCAATAAAACTTCGCGCCCCTGACGCCGCGCGACGTGTAGCTGCTAGCGGAGCGGGGCGCTGCCGGGGCCCGGCTTTTTTAACTGCAGCGGGATGCGGGTTCTACGAAGCACTGCATGCTGCTTCGCGCCCGGGACATGAGTTACTCCACACTCTTGCCGCGAGCCACATCAGCGGTTCGCGTTCGCTGCTGGCAGACGACGGATAGCGGTTGGGATACGTTCACACCATGAAAACCAAAAAACTGACCGACGTTCTTGAACGCATCGAAGCTTGGCCGCCGGAAACGCAGAACCAGCTTGCCGACTTCGCGCTCGAACTTGACGCCGGTTTGAACGACGATATTTATGAGCCGACGCCTGAGGAGTTGGCCGGGATCGAACGCGGGTTGCGTGCCGAGGCGGAAGGTCGCTTTGCCACCGACCAGCAAGTCGAGGCGGTGTTCGCAAACTCCCGCGGATGGGGGATAGTGCCGGTATGACAACAGAGGACATCGAAAAAGCCATCGAACAACTGCCGCCGCGCGAGCTGGCGCGGTTTCGCGCGTGGTTCGAAGCCTTCGACGCCAAAGAGTTTGACGCCGCGATCGAACGTGACGCGAAGGCGGGCAAGCTCGATGCCCTTGCGCAGGAGGCCCTGGCTGCCCACCGCGCCGGCCGTACGCGCGAATTGTGAAGCACCTTCTCACCGTGGCGCCTTCAGTGCTGCCTGCCTGTAGATCGAGCGGACCGTCTTTGGATGCAAGTCTCGTTTCGGATGGGGCACCGTCACCTTGGGTTTTATCCGGTGCTTATAGCGGGGGTGGCTGCCTGTCGCGAAGCGATCACGGCGGAGCATCCGCGCGCCCGGCCCTGGCCTTGATCCGCTCTCGGATCGCCAACCCTGCGAATACGCAGGCGCCGAGCCAGCATGAGACCATCAGGGCATCGAACCCGGTCAGCAGCAGCGTGGCGATGCAGAGTCCGAGCGACAGCGCCTTCCAGCGCGCGCCGCGGCCGAACACCGCCGCGATGAACGGCAGGAAAAGCACGAGCAGCGTCCCGAACACCACGTAGCCGAAGCCGTCCCACCTATCCATGATGTCCCCCGCCGGCGCAGAATCATGCCGCGTCATGGTCATACGCGGATCAAGCCCGCGTGTGACGGGATGTATGAATCGTCAGGGCCGAGCCCGGGCCATGACGGTTCAGCGCGGCGGCGGCGCGCTATTCCAGCCGAATGTATTGGACAGCGTGGTCCCGAGCTGCTCGATCAGGTTGGCGCCGCCGAGCGGCGACGTCCGCGGCGGAGCTGGCGTCGGCGCCGGTGCCGGCACATCCGGAGGTGCTGTGGATAACGGAGGCGGCGGCGACGTCGGCGAGACATTCGGTCCCGGCGGCGGCTCGCCCGGCTGGTTCGGCGGCAGCGCCGGCGGCGGCAGGTCGGCCTTCGGCGCCGACGGCGCCGCGGCCGGACCGCCCCTCACCTCGTCGCCGGTATTGAGAATGATCGGCAGCCCGTTATTGCCGCCGATCACCACGACCTTGGAATTGGGCGAGCGGGCGAGCTCGAGCGTCGCCTCGATGCCGCGCCATTTCAGGTAGGTCTCGGAGATGCCGGACTGCACCGTCCGCTGAAACGCGGCGATGCCCTGCGCCTCGATGGCTTTTCGCTCGCTTTCCTTGACCTCGCGGAGGATGCGGAAGTCGTACTCCAGCGATACCTGACTCTGTTCGAGCTTGCGCTCGATGGCAAGGCGCAATGAAGCCGGCAGGATGACGCTTCTGATCAGGATGTCGGTGATGCCGACATATTGAAGTTCGGGCTGACGGACCGGACAGGCTGGCGCGGCCGCCAATCCCGGCGCCGTGAAAAGCCGGGTCAGGAACGGATTACTGGCGCGGTCGGTCGGAGGTCCAGGGGCGACGCCCGTCGGCGACGTTCCGCCAAGCTCGCATCCGGTGGCGGTGCTCAGCATGCCCTGCTGTATCAACAGCCTCTGGGAGGATGCGAGCGCCTGCCAATCGTAGCGCGCAATCACCTCCCGGGCGACCGATCCGACCTCCGGGATCAGCAGCACCTCCAGGTAATTCGGGCCGATGTCGCGGTGCAGCCCGCCGATATGCGATTTCAGCAGCCGCCAGCGGAAGGTGACCTCGACCTGCAGCGACAACCCGTCCCTGCTGACGACGTCATAGGTCTCGCTGTGCTGCTTCAGGCGCGCATCGTAGATGTAGATGCGGTCCCAGGGAAAGATCGGGTGCAGTCCCTCATCAAGCCCCTCCCCGACCACCGTTCCGCCGAAAAAGCGCAGCCAGAGCACGCCGAGATGGCCGGACGGAACGGTGATGAGCACGTAGGGCGCGAGCATGACCAGCGCGAACAGCCCGACCAGAACCACCAGCAGGATAGTGCGGCGGCGTTCCCAATACCAGCGCTTGAAGCGCCGCCACCAGCGGTGGAAAGCCGCTTTCGGTTGCTCAGGTTCGGCGCGCGCAGTATCCGTCATCGAACTTCAAGCCGCAGCGCCGGGGAACTGCACGATGCGGCGGCGTCTCAAGAGCGGGCTGCTGATCAGCACGAACGACGACGGCGCGGCGGATAAAAATCGTCCGGGTAATCGTCGTAATAGTCATAGCGGCTGCGATTGAGGGCCCGGGGCGACGCCAGGATCAGAATCAGCAAGGCAAGAATCGGGGATACCCCGACCGCCAGGACGAAGTAGATCACGAACCCGCCGCGCTGCCCGATCGCTAACAAACCAACAAGCAGCGCGGAGATCAGATAAAGCGCCGTAAACATCCGTGTCCCATTCACCGTCACGAACAACGGGGAGCGCGTCCCCGTTGCCAAACCTTTCGAAGGTTTCAGGCCTTCCCGGTACGCGGCGGGGTGGTCGCGGCGGGCGGAGCGTTGACCGTCTCTTCCCTGTCTTCCCGACCCCTGCCTCCGCGCTTGGCGGCCTCAAACTGCTTGTAATAATAATGCCGCATCTTCTCGGGATCGAAATCGAGCAACGTGCCGCCGCTCTCGAAATGTTCGATGAAGACGCGCCCGACGGCCTTGGTGGATGCCCAGGCAAAAACCGGGGTGGTCACCAGCCCCAGAACCTGCCCGATCACCGGGATTCCCTTGAGCATGGAACTGATTCCGGTCCCGGCGGCGACCGGAATCGAGCTGCCGATCAGCGAAGCGATGATGGCGCGCATGCGCTCGTGCGAGAACCTGTAGTGATAGCGCTCGGGGTAGCAGCGCCGGTAATGCTTGTTCAGCTCCGACACCATTCGCACCTGCGTCGCCGTGATCGCAGCGACATCGATCAGAGGAAATGGCACGAGGCCAAAGCCGCCTGCCCACAACGCGTAGTCCTTTACAATTTCGTCGGCCGATTCGCGTTCGTGGCGGTGGGCGGGCCACCAGTCGTCATCGCGGTCATGACGCCATGGTTCGTCGCGATTATGTCTGTCGTGCCGTTCGTGCCGTGAGTAATCCTCATGCGCGTGCTCGGCCATGGTCTTCTCCTCGGTCGTGCATTCTCGACGGAAATTCTAGCGCATCACGACTTCGCTGCGAATGCGATCAGCGGCGCGTCCCTACAATAAGACAATTGTGGCATAGGCATCCCGCAGTTGTCTATAGTGTCCTGGTACACTTAAGAGAACACCGTAAAAAAAAGAAAATCTCGAAAATGCCGCCTCATCGTGACGACATCCTGGATATCTATCCGCTCACCCCGTTCCAGGAAGGCCTGCTCTATCACGACATGCTCGGCCACGACGCCGGTGCGGCGCAGCGGCCGTATTTCCAGCAACTGATCTTCCGCATGCGCGGCCCTCTCGACTGCCCGGCGTTCGAACGCAGTTGGGCCTGGCTGATCGCCCGTCACGATATCCTGCGCACCGTGTTTCGCACCGGCGGCGCCGACCGGCCGTTGCAGATCGTTGTGAAACACCGGCCGTTCCGGCTGGACGGAGAGGACCTTTCGGCCCTGACCGGACCGGAACAGGCTGCCGCGATCGAAAGCTGCATCCAGAGCGAGCGCGCTCGGCCGTTCGATTTGCAGCGGGATCTGCTGATGCGGGTTGCATGCCTGACGCTTGGCGCAACCGAGCATCTGGTGGTCTGGAGCTTCCATCACATCCTCGTTGATGGTTGGTGCATCGGCATTCTGCAGCGCGAGCTTGCGGCAGCCTACGCGGACTTTTCCAGCCGCCGTCAACCCGACCTGCCGCCGGCGCCGCAGTTCGGAACGCATGTCGTCCTGGCGGAAAAGCGCCGCGGCGAGCACATCCTGGCCTATTGGGCGGATTATCTCGCCGGATATGAGCCGGGGCCGCTGCTGCCCGGTCATCGCGTACAAACTCCCGGATGCGATGCCTCGCAACATCGACTCCCGATCGCGCTCGGAAATGAACTGAGCGAACGGCTCACGGCGCTGGCGCAACGCGAAGGCGTGACACTGAATATCCTGGTTCAGGCGCTATGGGGCGTCCTGGTCGCGAAACTCAACGGCCGTCGCGACGTCGTATTCGGAGCGGTGGTTTCCACCAGGTTGCCCGACCTGCCCGGCAGCGACTCGATGATCGGACCGTGCATCGTCATGCTGCCGTTGCGGGTACGGTACCAACCCGGCGACGAGATGCGCGGCTTGCTGCGACGTCTGCGCGCACAAACCGGCGAATGGCTGAGCAACACGCACTGCGCGCTGGCCGATGTCCAGGCGCGCTGCCGCACTGGAACGGCGCTGTTCGATCACTTTGCGGTTTTCGAGAATTATCCTCTCGACGCCCAGTTCCGCGGCGACGTGCAACAATTCGCCCCCGGCCTTACGATCGAGGACGTCCGCAGCTTCATCACGACCAACTATGATTTCTATCTCTCCGCCCAGTCCGGCGCGCGCTTGCAGCTCGAACTGTGCTTCAACGCCGAGAATATCGATCCTTCCGTCGCCTCGCTTCTGGCGGCCCGGTTCTGTCACCTTGCCACAAAGGTGGCGGACGATGTTGGCTGCGTCGTTGACGCGGTGCCGATCCTGTTTGCTGACGAGGCCGAACAGATCCTGCAGCGATGGAGCCACGGCGCGGCGCCGGCCCCTCTCGCGCCCAGCGTGGCGGCCGCCCGTGCGCGCCTGTTGACCGAGGGCGGCACCCGCCCTGCGCTGCGCGTCGGCGATCGCGTCATCACGCACAGCGAGCTCCAGGAGGCCGCGGAGGCCGCGGCGCGCGGCTTGCACGACCGCTTTGCGATTCGGCCCGGCAACCCGGTCGCCGTGTGGGCCGTGCCGAACGAGGACACCGTGGTCGCGATGCTCGCATGCCTGCTGCTCGGCGCACCGTTTGTGCCGCTGGACGCGGCCGCGCCGGCCGCGCGCAACATTGACGTTCTGGCGGACTGCGGCGCGCGCCTGATGATCGCGACCGGGCAAGGAAAAATGCCGGAACTAGGCGTGACCACGGTGACCGTTGCGGAGCTGGCGACGCAGCCTGGGGGCGCGCTGCAGCAGGCGCCTGAAGTATCGGCCGCCTATATCATCTATACGTCCGGCACCACCGGCACGCCGAAGGGCGTGCAGGTGGGGCAAGCGGCATTGCTCAATTATGCCGGGTGGCTGGCGCGCGACCTCGGCATCACCGCGGCCGACCGCACCGCGCTTGTCACCTCTGCCGCTTACGATCTGGGCTACACCGGCTTGTTCGGTTCCTTGCTGCTGGGCGGCTGCCTCAGCCTGATCGGCGAAGACGAACGTCGCGATCCCCAGCACGTGATCGAAATTTTCCGCAGCCATCGGTTGAGCTGGCTCAAGGCCACGCCCTCGTTTCTGAGCATGCTGCTGACCGAAGCCGCGGAGCTGTCCGCGGCGCAAGACCTGCGCCTGGTGCTGCTCGGCGGCGAACCGCAGCGGTTCGCGGATTTGCGCCGATTGAAGGAGACCCTGCCCGGCGTGACGATCTTCAACCATTACGGCCCGACCGAGGCCACCATCGGCTGCATTGCCGGGCGTATCGACGACGATTTGTTGGCGGACCGCGATCCGCCGCAGCGCCTCGGCCGGCCGATCGCGGGAGCCCAGGTGATCCTGTGCGATCAAGCCATGATGCCGGTCCCGCCGGGCACGCCTGGTGAATTGATCGTAGCAGGCGCCGGCCTCGCCGACCGCTATGTCGGTGCCGGCGGCCGTGACGCCGAGCGCTTTGTGAACCCGGCGTGCCTCGGCGGGGTCCGCGCTTATCGGACCGGCGACTGGGGCGAGTGGCTTGCCGACGGTTCGATCGCCTTCCACGGCCGGCGCGACGATCAGATCAAGGTACGCGGCCACCGGGTTACGCTGGGAGGCATCGAGAGGGTGCTGGCCGGTATTGCCGGCATTCGCGAATGTGCCGTGGTGGCGGAGACATCGGCGGCGGGTGAGACGGAACTGATCGCCTTCGTCGTGCCGAAACCCGGCTCAACCCTCTCGGCTGCGGATTTGCGAACCGCGCTTTCGGCCAATCTCCCCGAACCCATGGTCCCGAGCCGCTTCGTGCTGCTGTCGCGGCTGCCGCTCACCACCAACGGCAAGGTGGATCGGGCTGCGCTGCGGGCCGACGGCGTTCGCCTCGCTTCGGTTGCGGCACCGATGGAGCAGACAGGCAACGATCTGGAAGAAGCGTTGCGCCGTATCTGGGCCGACGTTCTTTTCGTCGAGCAGATCGGGCTCGATGACGATTTTTTCGATCTCGGTGGTCACAGCATCAAGGCGGTGCTGCTGGTTTCCCGGGTGCGCAAGCAGCTCAAGCGGCCCCTCGTCATCCGCGAACTGTTCGAGCATCCGACGGTGCGGCTGCTTGCACGCCACATGGCCGGCGCGCGCGGCGCCAGCGACGGTCTGCTGACCCTCCGTTCCGCGCCAACGGGGGCGCCCGCCGCGCTTTTTCTCCCGCCGGTGTTGGGATCATCGACGGTCTACAGGGAATTGATCGGTTATTTCGGCGCCGACCTTGCCTGCTACGGTGCACAATGCCCGGGCTTCGATCGCGAAGAAAACATCATGGATTCGCTATCTGCGCTCGCAGACCTGTTCGCCGGCAAGGCAGCGACGCTTGGCCATACGAGCCCGCTGCGGCTTGTCGGGTGGTCGATGGGCGCGCACCTCGCGCTCGAAACCGCGCTCCGCCTGGAGCGCGCCGGACGTTCGCTTCGGCTCGTTCTCATCGACAGTCCCCCTCGCTTGCCGGAGAGCAAGCCGTGTATCGACGACGAACCGCCGTTCGCGAACTTTGAAGAGCTTGCCCGGCAGCCCTATTGGGCCGGTGTCTTTGCTAAACTGTTTGCCTCGCTGTCTGCGGAGGAACGCAACCGTCTCGAGCGGCTCGGCGTACAAAACCGGCAGATGCTGCAGGATTACGTATTTACCGGGAATGTCGCTGCCGATCTGTTCTGCATCGAGGCGCTGGATAATGCTGCTCCCGCAGGCATGGGAAGCTTTGGCACGGTGACATCAGGCCGTTGCGTTGTGCAGCGCGTCGCCGGCGATCATTATTCCATGTTTCAGCCGCCCAATCTTGAAGGATTGGCGCAACGGGTCGAGAGCGCCTTGATGGCGACGTGATGCAACCGAACTCGCCGCGCGGCATCGATCGCAACCCGTGGGTCGCCGCGGGCGGCATTTCGCCGAACGCCCGGCTGCGCCTGTTCTGTCTGCCGCCGGCCGGCGGGGGTGCTGCTCTCTACCGCGGCTGGATGCAACGGCTCGCGCCGGAGGTCGACGTCATACCGGTAACGTTGCCCGGGCGGGAAATGCGCTTCGCAGAACCGCCGATCACCCGCCTTGATGTCCTCACCGACAGGGCGGCAACGGGCCTGCGGCCGCTGCTTGACCGGCCTTATGCCCTGTTCGGCTATTCGATGGGCGCGCTGCTGGCGCACCGGCTGGCACATCGGCTGGCGGCGGAACGCCTCGGCGAGCCCATACATCTCTTTGCGGCCGCCCACCGGGGACCTGGAATCCAGCGCGGCGGGCCGGAGCTCCACGAGCTGCCGCACGATGAATTCTGGCAACGGCTTGCTACTTACGACGGCATGCCGCGCGAGGTGATCGAGAACCAGGAACTGCGAGGCGTTTTGGAGCCGTTGCTGCGAGCTGATTTCTCCGTCGTGGAAACCGCGGAGCCGGCGCCGGAAGCCGTGCTGTCCTGCCCGATCACTGCGATCGGCGGCGATGCCGATCGCAGCGTCACGGTTGAGGAAATCGATGCTTGGCGGATTGCGACGGTCGGGAACTTTGAACGGCTGACATTGCCCGGCCATCATTTCTTCATCGCGCATTCGCAAGAACTGTTGCTGCGCATCGTGGCAGAACGCCTGCGAAACGGGCCCGCCCAGGCCGCAATACTGTCGTCGCTCCGAAGCCGCGACTCTTTAAAGTAAACTCCGCGAGAACTGCAGCCCGGTCCGATTGACTTCCAATTCAATGGTGACATTCTGCCGCGCAACTTTTACGATATGTGACGCACTTCATGCGGGTGTTATTGTCGAACGTGCGGGTATGTTGTTGAGTCGGGCGCTCAAGCGCTCCGAAGGGGTAGGGGTAGTGAGATTGAGATTGGGTGGGCTGGCCAGGAGAGCCGCGTCGGGGCGGCAATCCATGGCAGATATCGGCCAATTGCAAGCGGTCCGTCCGCGTTTCGCATATCCGGCGTAGATCGCGGATGCGATACAGGGGGCCAACGACGCTTGTCGAAGCGCTGCACGAGTCGGCGTTGTCGGACCGCGGCATTGTTATTGCCGGATCCGGCGCAGCCGACACCTGCCTGCCATACAAAGAACTTCTCGCGCGCGCGCAACGCCGGCTGACAGCGTTGCTCGAAGCAGGCGTCGCACCCGGCGACGAGGTTATCATTGTTACGGATGACCTCGAAATCTTCCTTGCTGCGTTCTGGGCTTGCGTGCTCGGTCGCATCGTCCCCGTTCCGCTCGCGGTGCCGACCACCGACGAGGTGGCGCTAAAGATTTTGCACGTTGGACAAACGCTGACGCGCCCTTGGCTTTATACCGACACCGACCTTACCGAACGTCTGGCGCGGGCGGCGAACGTTAACACAACTGCGGTCCTCGCGGCGCTCGGTGAACGCCGCATCCCCGCCTCCCGTGACTGCTCAATGCCTGCAGCACCGCCGCATCCCTGCAGGCCGGACGATATTGCCTTCATCCAGTTCTCGTCCGGCTCCACCGGAACGCCGAAGGGCGTGACGCTCACGCATGCCAACCTGATCGCCAACGTATCGGCGATCGTCGGCGCGATCCGCGCCGATGTGCCGGAACCGCGGCTGGTCAACTGGATGCCGCTCACCCACGACTTCGGAATGATCTGTTTCCACGTCCTGCCCGCAGTCTTCGGCTTCGATCACTGTCTGATCCCGACCAAAGCGTTCACGCGCAATCCACTGGTGTGGATGCAGCGATGCGCTTCCTTCCGCGCGTCGGTGACGGCCGGCCCCAACTATTCCTACCGCCATTTCCTCAGATCGTTCGATCCGGCCCGGAATTACGGCTGGGACCTGAGCGGTTTGCGGGTGATCATCAACGGCGCAGAACCGATCGCGCCGGAACTTGCCGATGAGTTCACCACGGCGCTTGCATCGCAGGGCCTGCCACCGACCGCGATCCGCGGCGCTTACGGTCTGGCGGAAGCAACCCTGGTCGTCACCATGGGAGACAAACGGGGACTGCGGTCGCTCTACCTCGACCGGCGCAGCCTCGCACCGGGGTGCCGCGCGGTTCTCGAGGCTCGCGACAATCCCCACGCGGCCGGATTTGCCGTCGTCGGCCGGCCGCTTGACGGTTTCGAGGTCGGCATCGCGGACGGCGCCGGCGCGCATTATCCCGATGGCACCGTTGGTACGGTGAAATTGCGCGGCCCGAGTGTCACACGCGGCTATTATCGCAACGAGGCGGCGACGCGCACGACGCTCGATGCGCAGGGCTGGCTCGATACCGGTGATCTCGGTTTCTGCCGGGATGGCGAGCTCATCATCACGGGGCGGCGTAAAGACGTCATTATCATCGATGGCGTCAACTATTATCCGCAGGATATTGAGCGGATCGCCTCGGCGGCTGACGGCTTCGACCTCAACAAGGTGGTCGCCTGCGCGGTGCGCCCGGCAGGCGGGGAGCGTGAGCAGCTCGCGGTCTTCGTGCTGTTTCGCAAGAAGCTCGAGGCCTTCGCACCGGTTGCCCGCGACATTTCCGACCGCGTGACCCGCGCGATCGGCATCCCGGTCGATTACTGCCTGGCGGTCCCTCGCATTCCGAAGACAACCAGCGGCAAGATCCAGCGCTTCGAACTTGCCCAGCGGTTTCTCGCCGGCGGCTTCGCCGAACAGGTGGCGACGCTCGAGCGCGTCTCGGCGCCCATGGACGATGCCGTCCGGCAGGCCTGGTTCGCGCGCGACCGTACCGGCCTTATCGCGGCATTGACCGCTGCGGCCGCCCATCTTGCGCCGAACCCGATCGATCCCGCCGTGCCGCTTCGGGAGAACGGGTTTACCTCGCTGCGCCTCGCCGCATTCGGAGCCAGACTCAATCGTGCGTTGGGACTGGAATTGCCGGTCACGACCCTGTTCGAGCGGCCGACCTTGTACGATCTCGCCGACGCCCTGATTGCAACCGAGTTTCCGCACAGCCGAACCGCCGCAGCCCCCGCTGCCGACGAAACCCGCTCCGCCGAGCGCTTGCGAGATGAATTTGATGTTGCGCCCATCGCAATCGTCGGCCTGGGTCTGCGTCTGCCCGGAAACGTCGATGGGCCGGCTAGTTTCTGGCGGCTGCTTGAGCAAGGACGCGATGCCGTCGGCGCGCCGCCGCCGGGGCGCTGGACCCGAACAGCCGCTTCCGAAATGGCGACCGACCACGCCGGGTATCTCAACGACCTCACCGCCTTCGACGCGCCGTTTTTTCGTCTTTCGCCTGCCGAGGCGGAAGCACTGGATCCGCAGCAACGACTGCTGCTCACGGTATCCTGGGAAGCGCTGGAACACGCCGGCATCGATCCCGGCGCACTGAAGGGAACACATACGGGCGTGTATGTCGGGATCAGCGGCAGCGACTATCGCGCAACGGAAGCCGCCGACGGCCCGTATTTCTACACCGGCACCGCGCCCTCGGTAGCCGCTGGCCGGCTGTCCTATCATTACGGGCTGAACGGGCCGTGCCTTGCAATCGACACGGCCTGCTCCTCCTCCCTGGTGGCCCTGCACCAGGCCGCCCTGAGCCTGCGCAGCGGAGAGAGCGACCTGGCGATTGTCGGAGGCGTCAACCTGCTGCTCGATCCGGAGACCCAGACCGGCCTGTCGCGCATGAATGCGCTGGCGCACGACGGCCGTTGCAAGACCTTCGACGACACCGCCGATGGCTATGGCCGCGGTGAAGGTTGTGTCGTGCTGGTCGCCATGCGCCTGGAGCGCGCGCTTGCCGACGGGTTCAGCGTGCTGGCCCTGATCCGCGGCAGCGCGGTCAATCACGATGGCGCGAGCAACGGACTTACCGCGCCAAACGGCGCAGCCCAGGCCGCGGTGATGCAAGCCGCGCTGGCAGCCGGCGGCGTCGCGCCCGACACGGTCGATTATCTCGAGACACACGGGACCGGTACGGCGCTTGGCGATCCCATCGAAGTCGCGGCTGCAGCCAGCGTCTATAGCGAGGGCCGCGACGCCGCGCGGCCGCTGCTGCTCGGCTCGGTCAAGACCGCCATCGGGCATCTGGAAGCCGCCGCCGGCCTGGCCGGCGTGGCCAAAGTGGTGCTTGCCCTGCGACATCGCACGCTGCCGCCAAGCCTGCATTTTCGCACGCCCAACAGGCATATTTCGTGGCACAGCCTGCCGGTCCAGGTAGTCGGCGCATCGCGGCCATGGCCTGAGCAGGCTGAAGCCGGCACGAGGACGGCGCATCGCGCAAGCGTCAGTTCGTTCGGCATGAGCGGCACCAACGCGCATGTGGTGCTGGAAGCGGCGGCTCCCTCGCCGACCGCCGATGCCGCGTTGCGGCCGGTGATCGTGCCGCTCTCCGCTCGCAGCGACAGGGCCCTTGCTGCAACAGCGGCGCGGTGGGCGGAGACCTTCACCGCGCGAGGCGACATCGCCGTTACCGATCTTGCTTTTACGGCCGCCGTCGGCCGGGCGAAGTTGTCGGCGCGCGCCGCTATTGTGAGTTCAAGCGCAGCGGGTGCCGCCGCTGCGCTGCGTAACTTGCGGCCCTGTCCGCGGTCGGAAATACGATCGTCCGGCGAACCGCCCAGGGTGGTATTCGCCTTTGCCGGCCATGGTTCTCAGACCGCGGGCATGGGGCGCGTCCTGTTCGAGCGTTTCCCGGTGTTTCGCAGCGCAATGCTTCAAGCCGAGACGATCCTGGCCGGCTATTTCGATCGACCGTTCACCGAGTTGCTGTTCGATGCCGGCAATGCTGCGGCGCTGGCGCGCACCGAGGTAACCCAACCGGCTGTCGTCGCGTTCCAATGGGCGCTCGTCCTGACCTTGCGCGATTGGGGAATCCGCCCTGCGGGAGTGGTCGGGCATTCGTTGGGGGAGATCGCGGCCGCCGCCGCGGCAGGGGCGGTCGATCCGGCGGCGGCGTTGCGCTTTGCGGCCGAACGAGGCCGTCTGATGCAAACGCGATCGGGGGGCGCGATGGCGGCGGTCGGCACCGGCCTTTCCGCACTGCAAGCCGACCTGACGGATTTACCTGAACTCGCTGTTGCCGCCATCAACGGATCGGCGCAGCTCACGCTGAGCGGCCCTGCGGGGGCAATCGAAAGCCTGCTCGGCCGCTTGCGCGCCCGCGGCGTTCCGGCAACCCGGCTTGATGTTGAAAATGCATTTCATTCCGCAGAGATGGATCCCATTCTTGAGGGACTGCACGAACTGGCCAAGCGAGCCGGATTCGGCGCGCCGACGGTACCTTTCTACTCGACGCTGTCGGGATACCGCGCCGACGGTGAAATTGCCGCCCCGGCCTATTGGGCGCGTCAGGCCCGCGAGCCGGTCCGCTTTCATGATGCATTACGCGCGCTTCCGGTCGCCGACGATACGGTCGTGATGGAGTTGGGCGCCAAATGCAGTCTGGCTCCGCTCGTAGCGAGAGCGATGCCGGAGCTGCCGTGGTTGAGCTGTGGCGGGGCGCCGGATCCGGAAACATCGCTGCTGCGAGCGGTAGCGGAGTTGTTCGAGCGCGGAGCCGACATCGATTGGCCTCGCCTTTTCGCCGATGGCGGCGCGAGCAGGACCCACGCCCCGACCTATCCATTCGAAGGACAGGTGCGGTTGTTGCCGATTGCTGGCCGCGCAGCTCCGCTTGCTGCTGTTTCCACGTCTGCCGCAACCCCGCGCCCTCCTGCCGGCCGGACTCGCGAGCGGGTCTCGAACAGTATCGATGCCGCCCTTCAGGGATTGGCGGGGCTTGCTGCGGATCAGGTCGACGCCGATGCGAACTGGTTCAGCCTCGGCCTCGACTCGCTGTTGATCGTGCAACTGCAGCAGGCCCTCAACCGCGAGCACCGCATCGCGATTCCGATCGCCGAGATTTTCGAGCACGGAGACACGCCCAACCGGCTGCGAGAATTGATCCTCTCCAGGCTGCCGGCCGAACCCGAATTGATTCCGGCCGCCGCGGATCAGAAACCGGCGGCGTCCCCTCCGCCCGGACCGCTTACCGAGTTGTTTGCCAAGCAGATCGAGGCGATGAATGCGCTGTTCGCGCGCCAGCTCGATGCGCTCAAGGGCGTTCCGGCGGGAACCGCTTCGCCGGTTGTTTCCGCCCCTGCCGCGCCGGCAGCGTCCACCGCCGACGTCGAAGTCAAGGGCCTCTATCGCAAGATACCCGACCGCCGCGCCGACTGGACGCCGGCGCAGCAGCAGCACGTCCGCAAGCTCGCCGACGCCTACGGCAAACGCGCCCGCAGCTCCAAGGAACACACCGCAAAGTATCGCGATGTGTTTGCCAACCCGAGATCGGTCATCGGTTTCCGCCCGGAATGGAAGGAGCTCACCTATCCGCTGCATGTGGCCCGCGCCGACGGCGCCCACGTCTGGGACATCGACGATCACCGCTACATCGATATCACCATGGGCTTCGGCGCCACCTTGTTCGGCCACAACCCGCCGTTTGTGCGCCGCGCGATCGAAACCGAACTGGCGGCGGGTGCGGCATTGGGGCCGCAATCGACGCGCGCGGGCAAGGTCGCACGGATGATTGCGGAAATGACCGGCGTCGAGCGGGTCGCGTTCTTCAGCACCGGGTCGGAAGCCGTGATGGTCGCGGTGCGGCTTGCCCGCGCAGTCACGCATCGCAATCGCATCGCCTTCTTTACCAACTCCTACCATGGGACTTTCGATGGCGTGCTGGCGGCCGGCTGGGCCCAGCCCGGGCGCGTCACCACGCTGCCAATCGCCGACGGTACGCCGCAAGGCATGATCGATGACGTGATGGTGCTGCGCTACGGCGATCCCCGCTCGCTCAATCTGTTGCGGGAACACGCCGCGAGCCTCGCTGCAGTTCTGGTCGAGCCGGTGCAGAGCCGCGATCCCGCGGTTCAGCCGGCCGCGTTCCTGCGCGAATTGCGGGCACTGACCATGGCGCACGACGTCGCTCTGATTTTCGATGAGGTCATCACCGGCTTTCGTATCCATCCCGGCGGCGCCCAGCGCCATTTCGGCGTCGCCGCCGACATCGTGACGTACGGCAAAGTGGTGGGCGGTGGACTGCCAATCGGCGTCGTTGCCGGCCGCTCGCGTTTTCTCGACGCGGTCGATGGCGGCATGTGGAATTATGGCGACGACAGCATACCCAGCGCGCGCACCGCTTTTATTGCCGGCACCTTCAACGCGCATCCGCTGACGATGGCGGCCGCCGAAGCCGTGCTGACCCACCTGCAGGAGCAGGGCCCTGCCCTGCAGCAACAGCTCAATACCCGCACGTCTGTGTTTTGCGATCGGCTGGACCGGCAGTTCTCCGAGGCGGGCGTGCCGATCCGCACCGCTCATTTTGCCTCGCTGTTTCGCTTCGAATATGCCGAGAATACGGAAATTCTCAACTATCACCTGCTCAACAACGGCGTGTTCGTCTGGGAGGGGCGTAACTGTTTCCTGTCCACGGCACATACCGACGCCGACTTGGATGAGATCAGCGCAGCGGTTGCGGCGGGCCTGGCCGCCATGCGCGCCGACGGCTGGCTGGCGCCGGCCGCCGCAATCGAGGCGCAGACACGCTGCGCGATCGCGCGCGGGCAGCGCGAAATCTGGTTTCTGCTCGCCGCGCGGCCGGAAGCGAGCGGAGCTTACAACGAGACCGTCGCGCTCGACCTTGAAGGGCCGCTTGACGAATTGGCGCTGACCGGGGCGCTGGACCGCCTGATAGCGCGTCACCAAGCGCTGCGCGCAACGGCTTTCGACGGTGAACAATGCAGCGTCATGGCTCCGAGCCAAGGAAGCCTGATAGTCCGCGATATCGAGGATCGAGACGAAGCGGTGCACGCTTTG
Organism: uncultured Bradyrhizobium sp.; assembly: GCF_964252615.1. Taxonomy (NCBI): domain Bacteria; kingdom Pseudomonadati; phylum Pseudomonadota; class Alphaproteobacteria; order Hyphomicrobiales; family Nitrobacteraceae; genus Bradyrhizobium; species uncultured Bradyrhizobium sp. The sequence goes on along the minus strand of NZ_CAXUNQ010000028.1, from coordinate 32,370 downwards.
CTCGCAGAGGGATTGGCTACTGCCTTCGACCTCGAAGCCGGGACGCTATTCCGCGCGCAATTGCTGCGCCGTCGCCCGGATCGGGCGGTGCTGGTGTTGACGGCTCATCACATCATCGTCGATGGCTGGTCGTTCGGACTGCTGATGACCGAACTTGCCGCACTCTATAATGCCGAACGGCGCCGCGAAGAAGTGCTGCTCGCGCCCGCGATATCGTTTCAGCGATTTGTCGCGTGGGGAGCGGCGCTGACGGGCGACGATCCGGCGGCCGATGCCGCCGCGATGCCGCCGCTGGCATTGCCCGGCGACAGCCTGACCCGGGCGGCCGGCGTGACCGGCAGTCGCCTGCATCGCCGCGATCCGAGGCTGCCGACCGGCATGGCTGTTTACGACGCGGTAAAGGGACTGGCGCGTTCCATCGGGGTTAGCCCCGTCGCGGCCCTACTATCGGCCTTTGCGGTTCTGCTGGGGAGGCTGGCCGATCAGCCGCGTTTTGCAATCGGCCTGCCGGTAGCCGGCCACATCGCCGCCGGCATGCCGACGCTGGTGGGCCACGCCTCGGTCGTGGTCCCCATTGCGGTGGATCTCGATCCGATCGAGTCCTTTGCTGCCCTGACTCGGCGCCTGCACAACGCGCTGCTCTCCCTTCAAAAGGAGGCGCGTGCGCTGTTCCGCGACGGTGCCGATGCCGCGCCGGTGAAAGCGCTGCTCAATGTCGACCGCGGATTTGCGCTCGATTTCGATGGATTGCATACGGAGTGGGTATCGGCGCCGATTGACCGCGCCAAGGCGGATATTTTTCTCAATGTGCTGGAATTCAATGGCGCCGCGCTGTTCGATCTCGACTACGACACCGCGCTGATCGGCGCGGCGACGGCTGCGCGCTGGTTCGACAGCCTGACTGCGATCATCGCTGCCGCCGCGACCTCGCCCGATCTCGCCGTTGCGGCGCTGCCATTGTCATTCGGCGACACGCCGCCCGCGGCCAGCGACCAGAGCCGGCGGGTGATAGGCCGGTTCGGCACGCCGGCGCCCGTCGGTGTTTTGGGGACAATCGAAGCATGGACGCCGGGCGGGTGGAAGACGGAAAGCGCCATTGGCCGATTGTCGGCCGATGGCGCCATTGAGCGGCTCGCTTCTACCGATCGGCTCCTGCGCCTCACCCATGGCTGGGTCGATCTTGATCTGATCGAACGCACACTTTCCGCCATACCCGGCGTCAGTGCAGCCGCGGCGATCGTCGAGGACGAGGGCGTCACCGCTTTTATCGCCGGTGCTGCCGCGGAGCCCGGACGACTGGCACCACTGCTTGCCGATCTTCCCGCAGACCATCGGCCGCGGCGATACGTGGTGCTGCCTGCCTTGCCGCGGCACAAAGACGGCGAACCTGACCGTGACGCGCTTGCCGCGCTCACCCTGCCGCGGGTCGCGGCGGTCCGACAACTGGCGCCAAGGACCCCGCTTGAAGCGCGCATAGCCGCCATTTGGCGTGACGTGCTTCGTCTGCCGAGCCTTGGCGTGACCGACAGCTTTTTCGATCTCGGCGGCCATAGCCTGAAGGCGATCGCCATTCTGGCGCGCATCGAACGCGCATTCGGCCGCGCGCCGGCCTTGCGCGACTTCCTCGCACGGCCGACCGTCGCCGCGCTTTCCGCTTGCCTTGCGGATGCGGCTTCCAGCGAGCCGATCCCGCGGCTGCCGGAGGCCGCTGACTATCCGGCGTCAAGCGCCCAGGCGCGGCTGTGGATGCTTGACCAGTTCGAACCGGATTTGACCGCCTACAACATCGGATTTGTCCTGCGCACCGGCAGGACCATCGATGCCGCCGTGCTGGAGGCCGCATTGACCCGGCTGGCGCTGCGGCACGAGAGCTTGCGCACCGCCCTGTTCGACGTCGGTGGAGAACCGCGCCAGCGCGTGCAGCCCGCAGCCGCGCTGGATTACGATACGCTCGATCTCCGGGCTTCCGCGAATGCCGCGGAAGCCGCGCATCAGGCCGCGGCAGGGTTGACCGCCCAACCTTTTGACCTGTCCTCCGCGCCGCTGTGGCGCGTGCGGCTGATCATTCTCAGCGACGAAAGCCGGATAGCGTTCAGCATTCACCACGTGATCAGCGACGTATGGTCGATCGGCATCTTGGCCCGCGATCTCATGGCGCTTCTGGCCGAGGAAGAAGGGGCGCCGTCCGTCGCGCTGCCCGAACTGTCGCTGCAATATCGCGATTATGCCGCCTGGCATAACGCGCGGACGGCGGCACGCGACGCGGCGGTCAGCGCCTGGCGCGATCACCTGCTGCCGTTGTGCGCCCCGCTCGATCTGCCGTCCGACCGGCCGCGTCCAGCGGTGAAAACCTATCGCGGCGATCAGGTCTTGGCCGCGGTCACGACAGAAGCGGCGCACGCGCTCCGGGCCATGGCTTCCAGGATCGGAGCGGGAACGTTTGCCATTGTCACGGCGGCGGCCGATCTCCTGCTCCATCGCCTCACCGGACGAAAGGAATTTATGATCGGCAGCGTGGTGGCGGGACGCGATCGCGCGGCCATCGAGGATGTCGTCGGCTTTTTTGTCAATTCCGTACCGCTGCGGGTCGAGATCGATCCGGAGCAGTCGTTCGAAATGCTCGCTTGCGGCGTGCGCGACGAACTACTCAAGGCCATCGAGCTCGGCGAGGTTCCGCTGGATCGCATCGTAGACAGCGTCGCCGCGCCCCGCGATCCGGCGCGCAATCCGCTGTTCGACGTTGTTCTGGTGCTGGATGAGCGCGAAGAGATCCGCGACATCCTGCAAGGCTATGATTTCGGCTTTATGGAAATCGACACGCCCACCAGCCAGTTCGACTTCACGATTTACGTGACCGACAGCCCCGCCGAAATCCTGCTCAAGGCGGTCTATAACAGCGACCTGTTCGATCGCCCGCGCATCGAGAAGATGATGCGCGACCTTGTCGCAATCCTGGCCGCCGCGGCGGCCGCGCCGGAGACGGCGGTCGCCCGGCTCGCTCTGGCGCCCGTTGCGGCGTCGCCATCCTTTCATCAGGAAAGGTTGTGGTTCGTCGACAAGTTCGAGCGCGGCGAGCTCTACGCCGAGGGGCCGACTTATTACAACATGCCGGCGGTCCTCGCTTTTGACCGGCCGCCCGACCAAATCCGGCTCCAGGCCGCGCTGGACCGGCTGGTAGCGCGACATGAACTGCTCCGCGCGGGCCTGACGACGGACGGCGAGCGCCCCGTGATCGAGGTCGCGCCGATGGCGAACGTCGTCTTGAGCGTTCTGGATTCCGGCGGCGACGCGCTATCGTCGGCGATTGCCGACAGCCAAAAAATGTTCGATCTGACCAGGCCGCCGCTGCTGCGGGCAGCACTCTGCGGCGGTGACCGTGAGCCGCTGCTATGCCTGACCGCGCATCATGCGATCGCCGATCCGCAGGCTTTGGCGGCGCTTGCAGCGGAGATGGCGATTCTATACGCCGACCCCGGCGCGGCGCTTCCGGAAGCTTCGAGCTTTATATCCGTGGTAGCGGCGACGGAACGAGCCCAGGCCGGCGCGCACGATGAGCACGCAAAGTTCTGGCGCGCGGCACTGGACGGAATGACGCCGCTCCTGTTGCCGACTGACCGGCCGCGTCCCTCCATCCATACCTATTCGGCAGGCCGCGTCGCCATGACATTGCCCGCGGAGCTGACGGCGCGGCTGGATGCCTGCGCGGTGGGCCACGATTGCGTACGCGCAGACCTGTTGCGCGGCGCATTCCAGGCGCTGCTGCATCGCTTGTCGGGACAAGCCGACATCATGATCGGCGAGCCTGTTTCCGGCGCGTTTCCCCTGTTGTTCGGTCCGGCGTCGAACCTGGTACCGGAGCGGCTCGAGATGTTGCCGGGCGATACCTTTGCGGCGCTGGTCATCCGGTCCCGCGACATCCACAGGACCGCGCTGGCGCACGCCGCGATGCCGTTCGATCTCATGGTATTGGCGGTCAAGCCGAAAAACGACATGAGCAGGACGGCGCTGTTCGACGTGCTGTTCCACTACGACGATGCGCCGGAGCCGCCCGCTTTCGGCACGCTGCACGCGCGCATGGTCGATACCGGGCTGGGCTGGGGCAAATACGATCTGGTACTCAGCATCCGCGCCCATGCGGACGGGCTTGATCTCAGCCTGGTCTACAATCGCGATCTGTTTGCACAAAGCACCGCAGCCCGCATCGCCGCGCGCTTTCATCGGCTGCTCGCCGAGGCAACGGCGCAGCCTTCGCAGCCGATTGCCGCACTCGAGATCCTGCTGGACGGGGAGCGCCAAGCCGCGCTGGCACGGGCTCGCGACATTGCGGAATATCCGCGCGACCTCACCATTCACGGCGTATTCGAGCGCATCGCCGCGGCGCAGCCAACGGCCGTCGCGGTCATCAGCGGCGAGCGGACGCTGTCCTATGATGAACTCAACCGGGCGGCAAACCGCCTCGCCCACCGCTTGAAAGCTCTCGGCGTACAATCGGACGAGCCGGTCGGAATCTGCCTCGACCGCGATATCGGCCTGCCGATCGCCATGCTCGGAATCCTCAAAGCCGGCGGCGGTTATGTTCCGATCGACCCCGACTATCCCGCCGCGCGGGCGCGCTTCATGGCGGAGGATTCCGGCATGCGTGTAATCGTCACCGACGCTGCGCATGCTTCTGGGATGGCTTCGATGGTTTCGACGGTGGTGGATCTCGCCGCGCTCGACCATGAAGCGGAAGGCAATCTCCCGCCGGCGGCGCGGCCGGTCAGCCTTGCCTATGTGATCTATACGTCCGGTTCGACGGGGCAGCCCAAGGGCGTGATGATCGAACATCGCAACGTGATCCAACTGCTGTTCCAGCAAAACCTTCCTTTCGGTTTCGGACCCGCAGATACCTGGGCGCTGTTCCACTCGCCCTGCTTCGATTTTTCCGTATGGGAAACGTACGGCGCCCTGCTGTTCGGCGGCCGTCTCGTGATCGTGCCGAAACATACGGCGCAGGATGCGCCGGCATTCCTCGCACTGTTGTCGGCTCACCAGGTGACGGTGCTGAACCAGACACCGACGGCTTTCTATGCCCTGAGCGATGCCGCGCTCGGTCAGCCGGAGCTCGCGCTCAAGCTCGTGATATTCGGCGGCGAGGCATTGCAGCCGGCGCGGCTGGCCGATTGGCACCGCCGGCATCCCGGCGTGCGGCTGGTCAACATGTACGGCATCACCGAAACGACGGTTCACGTAACCTGGAAGGTAATCGGACCGGCGGAGATCGCCGATGGACGCAGTGCGATCGGCAATGCACTGCCCAGTTACGCCATCGTGGTCGTCGATGCCGACCTGCGGCTGCAGCCGCCGGGGGTTCCGGGAGAAATCTGCGTGGCCGGCCACGGCGTGTCGCGAGGCTATCTCAACCGGCCCGAATTGACCGCCGCGCGCTTCATCGAACATCCGGACTTGCCGGGACAACGGCTCTACCGCTCCGGCGACTTCGGCCGGCTCGATCCGGACGGGCAGTTGATCTACCTCGGCCGTATCGACGACCAGACCAAAGTCCGCGGCTATCGCATCGAGACCGGGGAAATCGAAAGCCAGTTGCTGACCCACCCGCTGATACGCGACGCCGCCGTACGTGCCGATGGCGCGAATGGCCTGACCGCCTGGCTGGTGGCCGAACCAGCGCTGACGCTCGAGGCCGTGCTCACCCATTTGGGCGACAAATTGCCCGACTATATGTTGCCTTCGCGTTATAAGCTCATCGGCGCAATACCGATGACCGGCAACGGAAAGGTGGACAGCAAACGGCTGACGCAATTGCCGGCAACGCCGCTGGCCTCTCCGCTGGGTTCGGACGATCCGCCCCAATCGGCGCTGGAGCAGGCGCTGGCCGAGATTTGGCGCGAGCTGACCGGCGCGGCCAGCGTAAGCCGTTCCGATAACTTCTTCGAATTGGGCGGCCACAGCCTCAAGGCAAGCCAGGCGGTAGCGCGGATTCGCCAGCGGCTGGGCCGGCAGCTCAGCCTGAAAGACTTTTTCAGCGCCCCTACCCTGTCCGCATTGGCCGAACTGATCGACGCCCGCGCGACCCTTGCCGGCGATTGCATCGGCCCCGCCCCGACACCTTCCGAGCCCGATGCCGGCTACCCGCTCTCCTTTGCCCAGCGTCGCCTGTGGCTGCTGCAGACCACCGAACCCGATCAAGTGCATTACAACATGGTGGGAGCCTTTGTTCTCGAAGGCCGGCTCGACGCAGATGCGCTCGCCCGCGCATTCGCCGCGTTGGCCGCGCGCCATGAAGTGCTGCGAACGCGGTTCGTGCTCCGGCGCGGCGAACCGCGGCAGATCGTCGATGCGGCGCCGGAAGGCTTTACGCTGCCGCTGGAGGAAAACGCCTCGGCGGCGGAAGCCCCACTGATCGAAAAGGTATTGTCTGCCGAGTTGCACCATGTCTTCGATCTCAGCAAGGGGCCGCTGCTGCGTGCGCGCCTAATGCGCTTGCCCGAGGCCGCCGCCGGCCAGGACCGCTCTCTGCTGGCGCTCAACATGCATCACGTCGTCGCGGATGGATGGTCGGTAACGGTCATGCTGCGCGACCTGCAGGCGCTGTATGTGATCGCCCGCGCCGAACCAGGCTTATCGGCCGCGCAGTTGACGACGCGCCTGACGCCCTTGTCGATCCAATACAAGGACTTCGCGGCATGGCAGCGCGCCGGCGCCGACAGCCCGGCGGTCGCGGCGGCGCGGCGATACTGGCTCGAACGGTTCGAAGATGGAGGCAATACCCTCGATCTGCCCTACGACCGGCCGCGGCCTGCGGTACCGACGCGTCGCGGAGACATCGTTGCACTGACGCTCGATGCGCGGCTGTCGAGCCGGTTGCGCGATCTGGCCCTCGGGCATGAGGCCAGTCTGTTCATGGTCCTCGCAGCGTTGGTCCACGTGCAGATGCATCTGCTGTCAGGACAGGCTGACGTCGTGATCGGGACGCCGGTGGCCGGACGCCAGCGGCTCGAGCTTGAACCACAGGTCGGCTTCTATCTCAATCTGTTGCCGCTACGCGCGGTTCATGACAGCGGCCGGACTTTCGCCTCCGTTCTCTCCGAACTGCGCGGCGTGGTGCTCGATGCCCTTGCGCACCAGTCATACCCCTTCGATCGGCTGGTGGAGGACATCGCCGGCCCGCGGGCGGCTAACCGCCACCCCTTGTTCGACGTGCTGCTGATCCTGCAGAACAACGATCCACTGCGGCTTGACCTGCCGGATGTGAAGGCGCGGCCGTTGAGGGACGTTTCGATCAGCGCCAAATACGACCTCAACTTCATGGTCGAAGACAAGCCATCGCTCGAATTACTGCTGGAGTACGCCGTGGATATGTTTGATCGATCCTCCGCCGCCGCAATCGCGCAGGATTTCGTGGCGCTTGCCGCCGAGGTCGCGAACGATCCACGCTTGACGGTGGCGGAGCTTGCGGACCGGATCGGGCGCCCCGCCGCCACGCCGATGATCGTTGCAGGCGCCGACCGAGCCCAGTTGCTCGCGGAGGGATGGTAAGCCCGATGTGCGGTATCGCCGGTATCCACGGATTCGATGCAGCGGTACCGATTGACCCGCGCGCGCTTGCGGCAATGACCGAAGCCCTCGTGCACCGCGGTCCCGACGACCAGGGCTACCACATGGGGCCCGGCATCGGGCTCGGCTTCAGGCGGCTCTCGATCGTCGATCTGGAAACCGGCAACCAGCCGATCTGGAGCGCCGACCGCAGCGTCGTTTGTATTTGTAATGGAGAGATTTATAATTACCGCGAACTGCGCGCCCGTTTGGAAAGCCGCGGCCACCGTTTCCGCACGCGTTCGGACATCGAAGTACTGCCCGCACTCTATATCGAGCACGGCCTCGACTTCGTGTCGCAGCTGAATGGACAGTTCGCCTTTGCCTTGTATGACGAGCGGCGGCGCCGGCTGGTGCTCGGGCGAGATCACGTCGGGATCGCACCCTTATTCTATACGGAAACCGGCACCGGCCTGCTGTTCGCCTCCGAGATCAAATCGCTTTTGAAGCACGCGGCCACGCCGCGGCGTGTCGACCTTACCGGGCTCGATCAAGTGCTGACGTTTCCGGGGCCGATATCGCCCCGCACCTTATTCCAGGGCGTAAGCAGCCTGCCGCCCGGACATATTCTGGTCGCCGAGGCCGGCCGCAAGCCGCAACTGATTCAGTATTGGGATCTGGACTATCCCGGCGAAACCGAAAACACCGCCGCCGATCCCTCCTCCTGCATCGAATCGCTTGATGCGGCGTTGCGCCAGGCGGTGCGCTATCGCCTGCAGGCCGACGTTCCCGTCGGCGCCTATCTGAGCGGCGGCCTCGACAGCGCGCTGATCGCCGCCATTGCCGCCGACCTCGCACCGAATGAAGCAAGGAACAGCTTCTCGATCGCATTCGCCGATCCTGCGATCGACGAACGACGGTATCAGCAGGTAATGGCGGAGCGGCTGCGCACCCGCCATCACCAGCGCGAGATCAGTTCGGGCGATATCCTCGGTTGCCTCACCGACATCGTGCGCTGCGCCGAAGCTCCGTTGCGGGAATCCTACAACGCGTGTTCGCTTGTGCTGTCGGGGATGGTGCGCGATGCCGGCCTCAAGGTGGTGCTGACGGGCGAAGGCGCGGACGAACTGTTCGGCGGCTACATCGGATATCGTCTCGACCTCGAGCGCGGCCGCAACAATGGCGGTCATGACGTGGCCGACATGCTGGAAGCGGAAATGCGCACCCGTTTATGGGGCGCGTCCGACTTCTTCTACGAAAAGCCGTATTACGCGCTGGGCGAGATGAAACAGGCGCTCTACGCACCACCGCTTGCGGCGCGGCATACGGACTTCGACTGTCTTGCCGAACCGCCGGTCGACCTCGCGCGCCTCGATGGCCGAAGCGTTTTCCACAAGCGTTCCTATGTCGATTTCAAGCTGCGGATGGCCGATCATCTGCTCGCCGATCATGGCGACCGCGTCGCGTTCGCCAACGGCGTGGAAGCCCGCTACCCTTTTCTTGACGTCGGCGTCATCGAATGCGTACGGCAGATCCCGCCGCAACTGATGCTGGAAGGTGGCCGCGAGAAAGCGGTGTTGAAGACGCTGGCGCGGCGCTATTTGCCGGATTCCATTGTCGATCGCCAAAAATTCAGTTTCGTCGCGCCGGCGAGCCCGGCGCTGCTGGAACTGAAATTGCCTTGGGTGGAGGATTTATTGTCGGCGGAGCGGATCCGCCGCCAGGGCTATTTCAACGTCGAGACCGTGGAACGGCTCAAGGCGCAATATCGGCGTCCCAATTTCGCCCTGAGCCAGACTTTTGAGGATGACCTGCTGATGGTGGTCCTGACGTTCGGCCTCTTTCTCGATATTTTCAATCTGCCGCCAGCCTGAGCCCGGAACGTTTCATGCAACGCAACGCTTTCGTCGAACAATTCGAATTGATGGCCGAGACGCATCCGGACGCCGTTGCGGTACGGACATGGGATCGCTCGATCGACTATCGCCGGTTGAACCAGGCCGCCAACCGGATCGCCCATGACATTCTGCGGCGCAGTTCCGCCCAGGCCGGCGAGGTCACGGGTCTGTTCATGGATCCCGGCATCGACTACGTCGCCGGTCTCCTCGGCGCAGCGAAGGCTGGCACCGCGTTCCTGCCGCTACCGCCGGCGCTGCCCGAGCGCCGGCTTGCAACTCAGATGGACAAGGCGGCGCCCCGGCACATCGTCACCGACCCTAGCAATGTCGACCGCCTGAGCGCCGCGCTGGGCGCGACAAGCCGTAAGCCGGAAATTGTGGTTGCGGATACCGCCGCCGATGCCGGACCGGGAACGGGCAATCCGGGCCTGCGGATCGCGCCCGGCGATCCCTGCTACGTGATGTTTACCTCCGGTTCGACCGGCGCGCCCAAAGCCATCCTTGGCCAGCAACGCGGTTTAAGCCATTTTCTGCGCTGGGAAATCGATACGTTTGCCCTCGACGCGAGGTGTCGCTGCTCCTGGCTGGCGCCCTCTACCTTCGACGTCAGCCTGCGTGACGTCTTGGTGCCGCTGATGACCGGCGGCACCTTATGCATTCCCGAGGCCGACACCCGTGTTCTGCCCCACCGCCTGGTTGATTGGCTGGCAGCGACCGGCGTGACCCTCGTGCACATCGTGCCGACCATGCTGCGGATGATCGTGCGGGAATTGCAGCGCCGTCAGGTCGCAGAGCGGCCCTTTCCGGCGCTCCGGCATTTGCTGGTCGCCGGCGAACCGCTGCTCGCAGGGGACATCCGGGCATGGCGCGAGATCGCCGGCACCGAAGCCGAGGTGGTCAATCTCTATGGGCCGACCGAGACGACGCTGGCGAAGATGTTTCATCGGATCACCGCACTGCCGGAAGATCCAGGCAAGATTTTGCCGGTCGGACTGGCCCTCCCCAACACTGCCGCACTGATCGTCAACGGAAACAGGCTGTGCCGCCCCGGAGAGATCGGCGAAATCCATATCCAGACACCCTATCGCTCGCTGGGTTATCTCGGCGAGCCCGAACTCACCGCCGCAAGTTTCATCTTCAATCCGCTCAGCAATGAACCGGACGATGTCGTCTACAAGACCGGCGATCTCGGCCGCTACCTTCCCGACGGCGCGGTCGAGTGCCTCGGCCGCATGGACAACCAGATCAAGATCAACGGTGTGCGGATCGAGCTTGCAGAAGTCGAGGCCGCGCTGCGCGGCGTCGCCGGCATCGATCAGGCCGTGGTGGCCGTGCATGCCGGCATCAACGACCAGCCATGCATGGTCGGTTATTACACGCGAAGCGACAACTCGACGGAGGCGTTGGCGACGGCGGCCATTCAGGCCGAGATGAATCGCACGCTGCCGGCGGGCATGCAGCCGCACTTCTTCATGGTGCTGGCCGAACTGCCGCAGACGATCAGCGGCAAGGTCAACCGCAAGGCGCTGCCCCGGCCCGACGAGCTGATCCACCAGCGCATTCCCTTTGTCGCTCCAGAAGGCGAGCTGGAGCAAGGAATCGCGCGGGTCTGGAGCGAGTTGTTCGGGATCGCGCGAGTCGGCGCGACGGCGGCGTTTCGCGAACTCGGCGGTGATTCGCTGAAAGCCATCCGCGCGGTGATGCGGATATGGGAGGAAACCGGCGTCGAGATCGCGCTGAAGGATTTTTTTGAGCGATCGACAGTCCGCGATCTCGCCGCTTTCATCGCGCTGCACCGAAACAGCGGGTCGGTGTTGCCGATCCCTCGCCTGGAAAAGGCGCGGTCCTATCCGACGTCGCCCGGCCAGCAGCGGCTCTGGCGGCTTGATCGCATGGGTATTGCGGCGACCGCGTACAATCTTGCTGAAGCGTATCTGCTGGAAGGCGCGCTCGATGCCGCCGCCTTGGAACAGGCTTTCACGATCCTTATCGCGCGGCACGAAGCGCTGCGGACGACGTTCGGCGAAGACGACGGAGAATTGCGGCAGGTCGTTCAGGACCATCTGCCGTGGCAGATCGAGCGGCATGATCTTAGCGAGCGGCCAGATGCGGCCGACGCCGCATCGCAGTTGGCCGAAGCCGAGCGCAATCGCGCATTCGATTTGGCGAACGGTCCGTTGCTGCGCGTTGGCCTCGCGCGGCTACCCGCCGCATCCGACGGCCGCGAACGGCATCTGTTCCTGTTCAATATTCACCATATCGTCAGCGACCTCTGGTCGCTCGATGTTCTGGTGCGCGACCTGGCGCAGCTCTATCGGGACTGCCGGCGGGGCAAGCCGCTGCAGCCGGAGCTGCCGTTGCAGTACCGCGACGTCGTGGCCTGGCAGAAGCAACGCCAGGCGGCGGGTGAATTCGCCACCGCGCGGAACTACTGGATCGAGCGCTTCCGTACCCCGCCGGGGCCCTTGGAGCTGCCGGTCGACCGGCCGCGGCCGCCGCTGCAGAGGTTCAACGGATCGACCGAGAGATTCGAGTTCGGTCCGGAGCTGAGCGCGGCATTGGCGGGACTCGCCGAGCGCCGCGGCGTTACGATCTTCGTGCTGCTGACGGCATTGCTCAAAGCCCTGCTGCATCGCTACACCGGGCAACGCGACATCGCAGTCGGCACCACCACGGCGGGTCGCGACCATCCCGCCATGGCGCCATTGATCGGCTATCTGGCCACGACCGTCGTTCTGCGCGACGACGTGGATTCCGCGGCGCCGTTTGCCGGCCTGCTGAGCGCGGTGGCGCGGACGGTGGCGGAGGCCCAGCAGCATCAGAACTATCCATTCGATGCACTGATCGGCGAGCTCGCGTTGGAGCGCGACATGAGCCGCTCGCCGCTGTTCGACGTCATGATCATCGAACAGGCGTTCGACGCGGTGGACCTCGTTCTGGACGGTATCGCGGCTTCGCCCTTCGGCCCCCAGAACGCCTGGGCGTTCAGCCGCTACGACATGGTTTTTCACTTTCAGCGCGCCGGCGACGGCTTGGTGCTCGACCTCAATTACAACACCGACCTGTATGACGCTCCGCGCATCCGGCGCTGCGGCGAGCACTTCCAGCAGTTGGCGTGGAGCGCAACGCTCGCTCCGGATTCCGAGGTGGGCGATCTGTCGCTGCTGACCGGGGCCGAGCACGGCGCCATCGCGAAATTCGAACAGGGTCCGGTGGTCGAGCGACCGGCCCCGGCAACCATCACATCGTGTTTCAGCGCCGCCGCCGCTCGTTTCTCCGATCGCGCGGCGCTGGCCGAACCAGGCAGGGAAATCAGCTACGGCGCGCTTGCGACGATTACGGACGATCTCGCGCTGCATCTTGCCGGCGCGCTGGGTATCGTTCCCGGCGACCGGGTGGCGGTGCTCGCGGAACGCAGTATCGCATCGGTCACCGCCATGCTCGCCATCGTCAAGGCTGGAGCCGTCTATGTTCCGATTGATCCGGCGCTGCCTGCGGCGCGGATGGTCGCGATGGCACGTCGTGCAGACTGCCGGCTCGTGCTCGCAGACCCGGCGCTGCGCATCGCCACACCCCGCCTCGGCGTGCGAACGGTACTGATCGACGATTTGATCGCTGCTGCGCACCCCCGCCCGAACAGCGAAGCATTTAAGGACCGCAGCGCCGCGCGTGACGTCGCCTATGTGATCTTTACATCCGGATCTACCGGCGAACCGCGGGGCGTGATGGTGGAGCACGCCGGTTTCGTCAATATGTCGCTCGGGCAGATCGAAGCGTTGGGGCTGGACGCAACCGACCGCGTGGTGCAATTCGCCTCGCCGTCATTCGACGCGTCGCTGGCGAACATGTTCATGGCGTTGTTCGCCGGGGGTACCGTCCTGCTGCCGCCGTCATCCGCGCTGCAGTCGCTGCCAGTTTTCCTGGAATACCTTGCCGTCAGCAAGGCAACCGTCGTCACCCTGCCCCCGACCTACCTGCGCGCTTTGGAGCGCGCGCAGCTCTCGGGCATTCGCACGCTGATTTCGGCGGGTGAAGCAGCGCCATCCGGAGAGATGGCGCACTATGCCACGCAGCTTGCCGCCTTCAATGCCTATGGACCGACGGAATTTTCCGTCTGCGCCACGATGCACGCCGTCCACTCCGGCCTGCAGCCGCCGCGCGTTCCGATCGGGCAGCCGCTGCCGAACACCAGCCTGCATATTTTCGATGCGCGCCTGCGGCGGGTTCCGATCGGTATCGACGGTGAAATCTTTCTCGGCGGCCTCGGCGTGGCGCGCGGATATCAGAACGAGCCCGAGCAAACAGCGGCGAAATTCGTCCGCCATCCGGACACCGGGGCGCGGCTCTATCGGACCGGCGACCGCGCCCGCTGGCTGAGCGACGGCAGCGTGGATTTCCTCGGCCGCCGCGACGAACAGGTCAAGGTCTCCGGCCACCGGATCGAACTCGGCGAGGTCGAGCAGGCGATGCGTGCGGTCGAGTGGCTCCGCGACGCGCATGTAGCTCCCCATCTGCGCGGCGACGGCTCGACTGCCCTGATCGGTTATTACGTGCCCGAACCGGTGCTCGAACTGTGGCCCTCGATTGCCGAATTCTTCGTCTACGATGACGTCACCTATGGCCGGATGGCCGCGGACGAAAACCGCAACCGGCGCTACCGCACGGCCTTCGCCCGGCATCTTCCGGGCAAAGTCGTCGTGGACGTGGGCACCGGACCGATGGCCATTTTGGCACAACTTGCGGTTGCGGCAGGAGCACGCAAGGTCTACGCGATTGATCTGCTCGAGCAGACCGCCGCCGCGGCGCGCCGGACGGTCGCCGAGCTCGGACTGTCGGATCGGATCGAGGTTATACAGGGCGACGCGGCCGCCATCACACTGCCGGAGCCTGCCGACTGGTGCATCTCAGAAATCGTCGGCGCGATTGGCGGCTCCGAAGGCGCTGCGGCGATCATCAACGGCGCCCGCCGGCTGCTGGCCGATCCCGCCAACATGCTGCCGCGGCGCAGCCTCACCTTGATTGCGGCCGTCAGCATTGACGACGATGTCGCATCGCGAGGCTTTTCGGATATTGCGGCCCATTATGTCGAACGCATCTTCGAAGCGGTCGGCCGTCCGTTCGATCTTCGTCTATGCCTCAAGAATCTGCCGGACGAGGCCATCGTCTCGACCGAAGCGCCGTTCGAGGATCTCGACTATACAAAGGAAGTCCCGCTGAACGACGAGCATCGGATTGTCCTTCGCATCACGCAAGCGAGCCGGATCACGGGCTTCGTGGTCTGGCTGCGATTGTTCGTGGACACCGATTTGGTGGTCGATATCCTGGAAAGCCCTGCGAGCTGGATTCCCGTCTACTTGCCGGCGCTGCCGCAAGGTATCGATGCACGCCCCGGTGACTGCATCAGGCTCAATGTCGAGCGGCACGCAAGCTTCACGGGCCGCAACCCCGACTTCCGGATAACGGGCGTCATTGAGCGTCCCGGGCGGGAAAGCGTCGAGGTGGATTGGACCAGCGCACACATTGCCGACGGCTTTCGCCATGCTCCTTTTTACGAGCGGCTATTCGCCGAAGGCCGGATCCCGCGATCGCCTAGCCGGTCGGTCGTCGATCTGCGACGCGCCCTCGGCGAACGCCTGCCGCCCTACGCGGTCCCCGCGTTCCTTGTGGAGATCGACCGAATTCCCATGACGGTCAACGGCAAGGTCGACCGGACCGCCTTGCCGCTGCCGCTGGCGAGTGCTCAGGCACGGCGACGGCCGCCGCGCTCGAAAGCGGAACTCGCGGTCGTTGAAGCCTGGCAAAAGGTGCTGGAACGAGAAGAAATCGGGCTCGACGATGACTTCTTCCAGCTCGGCGGTGACTCAATTCACGCGATCCGGATCGTCTCGGAATTGCGCCTGCACGGCTGGCGCACGGAAATCCGCGATGTCTTCCAGAATCCCACACCCGAACATTTGGCGGCGACCGCCGTGAGCGTCGCGGCGGACGACGCTCGCTTTCCGGTCATCGGCGAGGTCCCCTTGTCGCCGATCCAGCGCTGGCTGTTCGACACTACGCAAAGGACTCCATCGCATTTCAACCAGGCGGTCGTGCTGCGCAGCGACGCTGCGTTCGATACCGGCGCGGTTGCCGCCGCGCTGACGGCGCTGTGGCGCCAGCACGACGCGCTGCGCGCGAAGTTCAATCGCGAGGGCGGTACCGTGATCCAGGTCATTGGCTCGCCGGACCCGGTCGAACTGCTCGAACTGCTGCCGAATGGCGAAGCGCTGGCAAAGGCAGCGGGTACGGCGCAGGCCGGATTCTCATTGAGCCAAGGTCCGCTAATGAAGGGGTTGCTTGCATCCGGCCCTGCCGGTGGCGAACTGCTGCTGATCGCCCATCATGCCATCGTCGATGCGGTTTCTTGGCGCGTGTTGATCGAGGACTTCGCGACCGCTTATGCTCAGGCCCACGATGGCGTGGCGCCTGATCTCGGACCGCTATCCACATCGGTGGCGCAATATGCATCCGCACTGCAGCGTTTGGCGACGCAAACCGACTGGAGCAGCCGAATTCACTACTGGCGCACCGTCAGTGTCCCCCCGGCGCTGCCGGCCGATTTACCCGTAGTCGGCGTGCCGATGTTCGGCGACCTTGAACAGGTTTCTCTGGTCCTCGATCAGGACCGGACTGAAGCGCTGCTCGCAAATGCACAGCGGGACTGGGGGACCGGGACCGAGGAACTGCTGCTCGCAGCGCTCGGGTCTGCAGTAGCCCGCGTCTTCGAACGCAACGCGGTGCTGGTCACCCTGGAAGGACACGGCCGCGAGGCACCCATCGACGGCGACCTGGAATTTCCGGATCTCGGCCGCACCGTCGGCTGGTTCACCAATTTCTTTCCATTGCTGCTGACGCGCACCGACGCCGCTGTCGCGCAAACGATCGAGGAGATCCACTCCGCCTTGCGGCGGATGCCCGATCGCGGGCGAACCTATGGTTTGCTGACGCGGCATCCATCCGGACCGAAGCTCCCGGCTGTGACCGGTCAGATCGGATTCAATTTCCTGGGCAATTTCGGCGCAAGCCGGATAAGGCCGGCTCTTTCGGTCGACTGGAACGCACCCGGCGGAGCGATCGCGCCAGACATGCCGCGGCCGCATGCCCTCGACGTTATAGCGATGGTGACGGATGGAAGACTCGAACTGACCATCGATTTCGACAAGCTCCGGTATCGGCGGCAGACCGCCGAGCGCCTGCTTTCGGCGATCGTCGAGACGCTGACTGCAATTGCCGAAGGAGTTACGGACCACGCCGGCCATGCGCGGGCGAAAGATTTCACCTACGGCCGATTCTCGGCCGACCAGATCGACCAACTCCTGGAGGCAGACTGAAGTGGCGGCGCTGGTGCAGCTTCTTCAGCGCGAGGCGCGCATCAAGCCGGTGCCGTTCATCGTGCTGGCGGCGCTTTCGGGCCTGTCCAGTGCGGCGGTGCTGGCCATTATCAATACAGCGGCATCGAACGTCGCCACGCGCCAGGGCAATCTTCGCTTCCTGTTGCTGTTCGGGCTTGCAATCGCGATCTTTGCGGTTTCGCAGCGGCACCTGATGATCGATATCTGCCGCAGGGTCGAGGAAGTCATCCATCGCATGCGGGTTCGCCTGATCGAGCGGGCGCGCCACGCCGAACTGCTCGAGATCGAGCAGATCGGCCGCTCGGAGATTTACGCCTGCCTGAGTCGCGAAACGCAGACGCTCGCCCAGGCCGCGCCGTCCATCGTCATTGCAATGCAGTCGGCGGTGCTGGTGATCTGCACCATGCTGTATATCGCAACGCTGTCCGGACTTGCTTTCGTGCTCTCGCTGATATTCACCGCGCTGGGTGCATTCATTCACCGACTCCGGAACACCGAGGTGAAACGCCAGTTGCGCAACGCCTATGAGCGCGAGAACGAACTGGTCGAACGTCTGATCGACATGCTCGACGGCTTCAAGGAAGTGAAGATGAGCACCGCGCGGGCGCGCGAGGTCGCGGATCGCGTCGAATCGATATCGGCGGAGGTGGCGAAGCTCAAGACCAGGACGCAGACGCTGCACGCCAACGATTTCGTCATATCGCAGGTCACCTTTTTCCTGCTGACCGGCATGATGGTATTCGTCGTCCCCGCCTTGAGTCCGACTTATATCGACGTCGTCGTGAAGACGACGACGGCCACGCTGTTCATGATCGGGCCGATTTCCAACGTGGTCGGCAGCATCCCGATCTTCGGCAACGCTAATGCAGCCGCGGACGCCATCATGGAACTTGAAACGCGAATGGCGCGCCTGCAGCGCAGCGTTGTCGAGAACCCGCCGCCGTTCCTGTATTTCCGGCAGATCAAGGCCGAAGCGCTGGAATTCAGCTATCCCGGGCCAAGCGGCGAACCCGGCTTCAAGGTCGGTCCGGTGGACCTGACGATTCGGCGCGGATCGACGGTGTTCATCACCGGCGGCAACGGCTCGGGAAAGACCACGCTGATGCTGATGCTGCTCGGCCTGTATCCTCCGCACAGCGGCATGTTGCATCTCGACGACGAGCCGGTCGGACCGCAGAACGTGAACGCTTACCGCAACCTGTTTTCGGTGGTGTTTTCCGACAACCACCTGTTCGGCGAGCTGTTCGGCATCGAAACCATCGATCGGGCGCTGGCGGCCGAGCTGTTCGAGCTGCTCGAAATGAACCGCAAGACCGAACTGAACGGACGGGCGTTCGGCACCACCCAGCTCTCGGGCGGGCAGCGCAAGCGGCTGGCGCTGATCGCCGCTCTTCTGGAAAAGCGGCCGATCTGCTTTTTCGACGAGTGGGCGGCCGACCAGGACCCGCATTTCCGGGAGAAATTCTACCGCGTAGTGCTGCCGCGATTGAAAGCGGACGGCATCACGATCATCGCCGTCACGCATGACGACAAATATTTCGACGTCGCCGACCTGCATTTGCATATGGAAGAAGGAAAGATCGCTTCGGCGCGCGAGCAGCCCGGCGCATCCGGCCGCTGAAAGACGGTGGCGTCGGCAGCCGGACGTTGACTTGGACAGGCACGCGCGCATGATGTTGAAAACAACCTGAAGGTGCGACAAGGGGGAACTGTGCGATGACCGCGTTTCATAGCTGTAAGCGAGCCCGACGCGTGCTCGCAGGCACGTTGATGCTCTCCGCCACCGCGCTGTTGAACACGCCGCGGCCGGCATGGTCCTGGAGCGAAGGCGACATCGCCCCGATCGCCCAGATCACGCTGGAAGCCGAAGCGGCGCAACGCCCAACCACCGGCGTGACTGCAAGCATCGCATTCAAGAACGGCAAACGATGGTCGGGCGCCGCCGGATCAGCCGACAAGGACGGCAGCAAGAAAATGGTCGCGACCGACCAGATGCGGATCGGCAGCCAGACCAAGACCTATACCGGCACGGTAATCCTGCAGATGGTCGAGGAGGGCAAGATCAGCCTCGACGATAAATTGCAGGCGTGGCTGCCGGCTCTGAATGTGGATCACGACCGCGAGATCACCATCCGCATGCTCCTCGATATGACCAGCGGCGTTCCTGACTACCTCACCGGTCCGGCGGCGGCGTTGCACGGCGGCGGCTGTCCCAAGCCCAGCGACAACTCTCAGGTGCTCGACGAATGGGTGAGAAAGCGCGGGCTGATGACCGCGACACCGGCCGAACTGGTCGCTGCTGCCAATTGCCAGGCCAACACCGGCCTCGGCACCATGGCCTACAGCAATACGAACTTCGTGCTGCTCGGAATGATCGCCGAGAAAATCGCCGGCTGTGGCGAGGCTCCGCCGCCGAGTTGCTACATCGACGAACTGAAGCGCCGCGTGCTTAGCCGTGTCCCCGGCCTGAAGGGCACCACGTTCCCAGACGACGCGGATTTCCCTCAACCGCCCTTCAGCGGTGGCTATGCGCGCGCGGTGGCGAAACAACCGATCGAGGGAGCGTCGGCATTCGCCAATCCCGATGCTGACGAATACGTAGAGTTTACGCACGTTAAGCCGCAGGTGCCGTGGACCGCCGGGGCGATGATCTCTACCGCGGAGGATGAACTGATCTGGTCGAGCCAGTTGGCCACCAACGAATTCCGTCTGCTGTCGCTGGAGATGCAAGCCAAACGCGTCACTGAAACGAACCCGGGCAGCGTGGCCTATATACCCGCACAATATGGGCTCGGCATTTATTACATGCAGTCGATGCTCAACAACAAAAGGATGCTCGGCCACGCGGGTTCGATCTTCGGATACACCTCGGACGTATTCCGGCGTCTCGACAACGAAACTGATTATGCGGCCAACGTCGCCACGTTTCTGCTCACCGACCAGTTCACAGCCCCTGCCCTGGTATGGATCCTCGACCGCAACGTCTGGGGAGCCATCGAGTCCAGGGGTAATTGCGGTTCCAACGCAAAGCCGGCGCCCTATCAGGCGATCTGCACGGGCGATAGCGTTCGGCTGTCGTCACTCGCAGTTGCACGTGCTTTGACCCTGCAGCCTTCGGGCAAATCCTACGATACCTACGTGCCGACGGCCGATGGTCTCCACAGTGACAACGCCAACACCCCGGTCCCCACGCTGGCGTCCTACGGACACCATCAATCCGCACTCGCATTGGGCGGATCCGCAACGCTCAAGATCGAGCCGAGCGCGGCCCTGGCGCTGGTCGGCAATCAATCGGCCGCGATCAGCGTGAAAGGCGCCAGGAATACCGTCTCGATCGAAGGAAGCGTGGCGGCATCGGGACGTGATGTCACCGGGCTGCGCGACACCGGGACCGGCAATACAATGACGGTCGACGGTCAGGTGAACAGTTCGGTGGTCTGGTGGAATCCCGACCAGCAGCTCCCCGGCACCCCTTCGACCCAGATGGTCGCGACCGACAGGGATGTCTCCACGGCGATCGATCTCGCCGGCCGAAATGGCAAGCTCACGGTCGACGGAATCGTGCAAACGCAGCGGATCAAAACCAAGGCCGTGCAGGTGCGGCGGGAAGCGCGCGGCTATGCACTTTCCATCGGCCCCCAGGGCGCCGTGGTCGGTCCAATCGTGCTGGCAGGGACCGGGAATTCGCTGTCAATCGCGCCGGGAGGCCGTGGACTTTATGTCTCCGAGTCGCGCGCGCTGGCGCCACAGACGGCATTATTGACCGCTGCGCCCGGACAATCGAATTCCTTTGTCCTGCGCAACGTACCGCTCACCCCCCCAACCAATCAGTTCGTGTCGGCCGCCGCGCCAGGTCTGCCGCCGATACGGCGACCACTGCCGGTTCCCCGGGATCTGACGACGGCGGCGCCAACCGAGAGCTTGTCCTTGTCGCCGCCGCCGCCTTCGATGCTGGCGTTGCAGGGCCGCGGCAATGCGGTCAAGATCGACGGCACCCTGATTGGAGCCATCCCAAAAGAATTTCAATCGGCCTACACCAAGGACGTCGTCGCGGTGGACGAACGGGGATCCGGCAATACGCTCACCATCGGCCAGACCGGCACAGTGATCGGAGACATCATCCTGCGCGGCCGGGGCACGCGCCTGCGGCTAGACGGCACGGCGAAGGGCGACGTGAAAATCACCGGGGCTTCGACGGTGATCGAGGGCAACGGCCGGATCGAGGGCAAGCTCACAATCAACGGCACGACGGTCTCGCAGCAAGGCAACCTCAAATTCGGCCCTGCCCCATAGCGCAAGCGCGGTTACGGCTCTAGGCCGGATTGACGCAACGCCGATGCTGCTTGCGCCGAAGTCAAAAACCGGAGCAGCGCGTCGGATTGAACCGCCCGCGGCGACCCCGCCAGCCGTCCGGCGGAAAACACCGCCGCGCTTTGCATATCCAGCGGTATCGGTCCGACGACTTCAACGCCTGCGACCTGCTTCAATTCGCTGATCTGCTGCACGGCGAGGTCGGCTTCGCCGCTGAGAAGCCGTTCGGCGGTCAAACCTTGCGGAATGATGGTGGCCGCGGCGTTAACATCGGAGGCGATGCCCATCCGCTCGATGAGCTGCGCGAAGAAGATGCCGCTTGCCCCGAGGCGCGAATAGGCTACCGACCGGGCGCCGAGCAGCGTGGCGCGCAGGGCGGCGGATGTGGCGATATCGGGGTGTGGCGCGCCGGCCTTTACGGCCACGCCGACATAGGACCGCGCCAGGTCTACGCAACTCTCCGGCACAACGGTGCCGTCTTTCGCAAGGCCTTCGAGCCCCTCGCGGGTCAGGATGACGAGATCGGCGCCCTCGCCGCCCTTGAGACGATCCAGCAGCGCCAGCGTCGGCGCGTAATCAGCTTCGATACGCGTTGCCGTCACCGCCTCATATCGTTCGGCCAGCGCGGCAATGGCGCCCTTCAAAGCCAATGTCGAGAGTACCCGGACGACATTTTCCATCGATTACGGTCTCCTGCGCAGGAGATAGCGTTGCGTGCCTTCCATCACCAGGTCCGATCTCTGGTTATGAACGGTGCTGTGGATCGCGACAACCCCGGTCGTACGATTGGGCGCGAGTTCGGCGATCTCGAGTGCCGGATATAGCGTGTCGCCGCTATAGACGGGCTTGAGAAACCGCGATGACTGATCGAGAAAGCCGATCAGGCTGTCTTCCACCATGTATGGAAAGTCCCCCGCTCCCGCCGCGGTCTGGATCAGGACCTGATAGCCGTGCGCGAGCATGTGCGGCATCCCGCGTCGCCGGCAATATTCGACGTCATAGTGAACGGGATGGTTGTCCCCGCTTGCGCCCTGAAATGCGGCGAACAGCGCGTCCGTCATGGTCCGGCTGGGAAGGACGAAGCGTTCGCCGATTTTGAAATCGCCGAACCAGCGGGTTTCAAAACGCCGGTGCTGGGCCGGATCGAACATCTCGGTCATTTGCAACCTCAGGCCCCCAGGACGGCGACAAAGCAACAGCTGCGGCCATCGCGGTTCGCTGCACGCCGAGCCGTCGGCACCGACGTAGGTCCGGAAGGTCTCCGCCGTCGCCGGCGCCGATCGATTGTTACGCGCGCAGCCGCTATCGCCGCGCCGGGACTGAGTGTGGCCTTGCCCCGCTTCATGCTCCGTCCCAGCCGTTTCGGCAGAATATAGCGCATGGAAAGCCCGGTTTGTCATGGCCGGACTTGATCCGGCGCAAACCCGCCGATCCGGGTCTGCGCCTGCGCGGAGACGACGGAAGCAACTTACGCTGCAGCTTCCATTTCCGCGTCGAGATCGGCGATGACGTCCTCGAATGCGGAAATCGCCTGCTGAACCGCGGCGATCTGCATCAATTCCCAGCCGTTGATCGGACCGTTGCGCTTCTGCAGAGCCACCACGAGATCCCTCCGCTGTTCTTTGAGCTGAACCAGCGGCAGACCGTGATCGGCAAGCGATTTCATCATGACTTTTTCCCCGGCCTTCTTCTGTTGGGCATGACAGTTGTAGCGGGGTATTTCTGAAATCCACTTACAAAACTCCGGCAAATTTTAACGGTTCGGGCAGCCTCGGCGTTCTCACGCCATCATCGGCGACGGCACCGCTTCCGCGATCGCTTGGGCAAGCGCCTGCGTCACGCACATGGTGCTCCATTCGCTCTGGTGAAGATTCTCCGGGTCGGTCGGATCGATCATATCCTGGAGCGGGACGCCGTCGTCCACGGTCCATCGCTTCATCAGTGCGAAGCGACGAAATACGTCAACGTTCGCCTTGTCCGCCACGTCCGCGATCCGCAAAACCATTTCTTCGGAAAACTTGATCCTGTCGGGGCCGACGATGGCTGGCGCGTATTGCAGGTCCATCAGCACCACATCCGCCGCAAGATCCCTGAGCCAACCAAGCCCCGTCGCGATCGAAGCACTCACGCCGCCGAGATCGAATTCTTCCTTGCGAAACACCGCGTTGGTTCCGACCTGCCAGATCACCAATGTCGGCGCCTCGGCGCGGACATCGCTTTCAAAGCGCGAAAGCTCGGACGGCGCTTCCTGGCCGCCAATTCCCCTGTTGAGAACATCAATCATCCGGTCGGAAAACGTTTTACGCAAGGCCATCTGCAACCGGCTTGGGTAAGGCACAATGTCTCCTTCGCCAGCGGTCGATGACGAACCTATCGCCACGATCCTTATCTTCCGCTGCGATTTGAGCGCTCGGGCCAAATGCGGAAGAGGATACTTGAACCGGACAAGCTGGGGATGGGGAATACAGGGCCGTGACATATCAAGCATGTGAATAGTCCATTAACCAAGACCATCGCCGGTTGCCGGCGGATCTGGAAGCCAAAGCGTCAGAATATTGCAAATGAAATTCCCGCGATCGACCGGCTTGACCCCAAAATCGAGCCAACAAATCGGACGAGCCGGGCAATCCCGGATTGCACCCGGCTGCATCCGGGCTACAAAGCCCGACAAGATCACCGGAGATTTTCCATGCGCGGAAAAGTCATGCTCGTAACCGGCGCCTTCGGCGCCCTCGGGGTCGCGGTCGTCGACATGGCGATTGCCGAAGGAGCGCAGGTCGGTGCGGTAGACTTTGCGCCGCGGTCCCAGGGCACCGACGGCCCAGGCCGGTTTCGGCAGGGCGGCATCGATCTGTCCAACCCGGCGCAAGCCAGGCAGGCCGTCGACGCGGTAGTGGCGCATTTCGGCAGGCTCCACGTGCTCATCAATATTGCCGGGGGCTTTTCATTCGAACCCATCGCCGAGGGTGATCCGAAGACCTGGGAGCGGCTGTATGCGATCAACGTGCTTACCGCGCTCAACGCTTCACGCGCGGCTGTCCCGCACCTCATCGCATCCGGCGCGGGTCGGATTGTCAATATCGGCGCGATGGGCGCGCTTCAGGCGGGCGCCGGCATGGGTCCCTACGCCGCGTCCAAGGCCGGCGTGCACCGCCTGACCGAAGCATTGGCCGCCGAACTTAAAGGCAAGGTCACGGTCAATGCGGTGCTGCCATCGACCATCGATACGCCCGCCAATCGCGCCGGCATGCCGAACGCGGATTTTACCAAATGGGTGACCGGGGACGAACTGGCCAAGGTGATCCTGTTTTTCGCCAGCGACGCCGCCAGCGCCATCACCGGCGCATTGCTGCCGGTCGCCGGGCGGGTGTAGGCTTGCCCTGGTCGGCGAAAGCCTATGATCCGTACTCTCGACACCATGCTTTTCGCCGCGCCCGCGACAACCAGATGCCGGGTGACAGCGCAATCATCCTTCGGCGAGTTTCTTCAACACCGCCTTGAAACGAATGCTGCGCTTGCCGGCGAGCGCAGTGGCTTCGGCTTCCGCGCCTGAACTGGAGTAGGTGCCGGAAAAGCCGATGCCCACTTCATGCCCGCCGAATACCGGCCGCTCGCCCTTGCTCGGAGTGTGCTCGTGATTGACGATCTCACCCTTCCATTTGCCGTTCGCGCAGGTGTAGGAGCCGATGTAATCGAAAAAACCATCGCCGCCGCGTATCAACCCGTCGCGCAGCACCATCACCCCGGTGTTGCCGCCGTCGACGCCGTCGAGCATCTGGATGTGAATGGAATAGAGCCCGTTGCCGATGCCGCGCGCTTGGGTGGGAGTAACCGGGGGCGCGGCCTCGTCGCTGATCGGGGTCATCAGGGATTTGAAAGGGATGCCGGGCATTTGCGTGCTGCCCCCCTCAAAATAAAAATGATCGTCCTCCCGCCATCCGCGCAATTTCAGCGTGATCTTGTCGGTCTTGAACAGCGGCTGATAGTTCGGATCCTCATGGTGGCGCACGGTCGATACTTCCGCCCTGATCTCCTCGCCGGACTCATCGTAGCGTCCGATGAATGCGAAGGCGGAATTTCCCCCGAGCATCTTGCCGTCATAGGCATAGATCACACCGCAGCGCGAACCGTGCACCGTATTAAATTCGACCTTGTACAGCCCCTGCAGCACCGCAGTCGCTCCGGCATCGATGAAATGCGTCGCAACCCGCGGATCCCCGATCCGCGGGTTTATTCAAATGCCATGATTCATCTTGTCCCGGGCCCATCGTAACCGCTCCCGGCCGGTTTGGGCAAATCCTTTACGGAGATTCGGGTAGACTGCGGGCTTGAGTCGCCGCTGCCGCAGCCCCGGAGCCTGCCCCTTGGAAACCGCGCTATATCTGCCCGTCAAACGTTTCCTCGAAAACCTCGGCTTCACGGTCAAGGGCGAGGTCGGCGGCTGCGATCTGGTGGCGCTGAGCGGGGGCGATTCCCCGGTCGTGGTGATCGGCGAGTTGAAACTCACCTTCAATCTCGAACTGATCCTGCAGGCCGTCGACCGCGCCGGCGCCTGTGACGAGGTCTGGCTCGCGGCCAGGATGTCGGCACGCGGCCGGGGCCGCGAGAGCGACCCGCGCTACCGCAATCTGTGCCGTCGGCTCGGTTTCGGCATGTTGGCTGTCACCGCCGGCGACCAGGTCGAAGTTATCGTCCGACCGGCCACCATGGCCCCGCGCCGCAATCCCAACAAACGCTCGCGGCTGGTCGCCGAGCATAACCGGCGCAAGGGCGATCCGACCGCCGGCGGCAGCACACGATCGCCGATCATGACCGCATACCGCCAGCAAGCGCTGTCCTGCGCGGCGGCGCTGGCACTCGGCCCGCGTAAGGTGCGCGAGTTGCGCCCCGACATCCCGGACGCACCGAAAATCCTGCGTCATAATCATTATGGCTGGTTCGACCGCGCCGAGCGCGGCGTTTACGCGCTGACCGACGCCGGACGTGCCGCGTTGAAACGGTGGCCGCAGCAGTTGATGCCAATCGCGGATGCAGGCCAACTCGTGCCGACTTGCTGACCTTGAGCAATTTGAGACGTGAGGAAGGGCAACATGATCGTGGTGACGGGCAGCGTGGTGGCCCGGCAGGATACGTTCGACGAAGTACGCAGGTTAAGCCTCGAACACGTGCATCGCTCGCGCGGCGAACCGGGCTGCATCTCCCATGCCGTACATATCGATTGCGAGAACGCACTGCGGCTGGTGTTCATCGAGCAATGGACCGACCGAGCCGCACTGCTGGCGCATTTCGCGGTGCCCGCCTCGCGCGATTTCGTCCGCGCGTTGCAGGCGTTGGCCGCAACGGCAGCCACGATTGAACTTTATGACGCAACAAAGCTTGAGAAACTTTAGCTCGGCGCCTTGCATAGCAGCATTGCCTTCTTTAATCCTATATTGCGTTGCAACATTGGCGTCATTAGGTAGGTGGGACATGCGAGGCGCACAATGAGCGAAGACTGGAACACCAAATACGGGCCCCGGCGCGTGCGCCGCGACCCGCCGACGCTCGAGGAAGCCGTCTTCGCCGCGATTGGCATCACCGACGATCAGGAAGCGCAGGCCGAGATCGCCGCCGCACTGATGGGGTTGCCAATCGCCGAGGTGCAGGCCGTGGTAAAGAAGGCCGGCCGCGTCACCGCGGGCCGCTCGACAACGCGTGTCATCGCCGGTGAACAAGGCGCGCAGCGCTCCATAGTGGTCGAGCGCCGCATTGTCAGGAAATTCGGCAACGACAAGCGCACCGGCACCTGACGCTCAGGCGGCTCCGGCACACGAACAGCTTGGTGTGCCTGTGTTATTCTGCCCTTGGCTGGGCTGCCCGACCCCAACCGGACATTCCCCACAACAATTTCCACCAGGCACGGTTGAAGCTCACACTGGCACGTACCGCCTTGGACACCGCCGATGAAGGTTTGCCGAGCTCGGGCTGTTTTTGCTGTTTAAGATCAATACTCCCGGTCGATTCCCCTTGGCGGAATGTCAAATGCGCGCCAAACTTGTTGGCGAGCGCCCGCATCGCGCCATTGCTGTAGCCAGTGGTGATCCGCAGGCTACGATAGCCGCGCCCTTCCGCTTCCGCGATCAGCCTCCGGAACAGAATGGTACCGACGCCCTTGCGGCGGACCGAACGCTCGACGCTGAAGGCAATCTCGGGCATGCCGCCGTCCGACGAATCCGGCTGATGCAGTTCGGCGGCACCAAGGACCTTGTCGTCCTCGACATACGCTATCACTACCGTTCCGTCGGCAAGACAGCGCGCCGCGTAGGATTCGATGAACCGCTCGTCGGCGGCGCCATTGAAGCGATCACGCCGGCTGGCGGAATCCAGTCTGAGAAGGTGCTCGCGCAACAACGGCATCTCGCGCGCGGTGAGGGTTCGGATGGTGCCGTTCGCAGGAAGTGCAGCCATGATCTTTTCTCCTCGTGAAGCCCTCGAGGAGGCGTCGAATCCCTAGAGCACTAATATTGTGCGTCGCACCATAATTACAAGACCTTAACAACTTGAAATAATGGCAGAAAGCGTTGTGCACTCAATAATATTGTTCCAAAATGTTCCGCTCAGAGCACAATCTGGGTTTGAGTGACGAGGGCTATCAGCTTCCCGCCTTCGGTTTCCAGCCGCGTCTGCCACACCTGGGTACGTCGGCCGCGATGCACCGGCGTCGCAGTCGCGATCACCGTTGTTCCTTCCTTCGCCCCACTGACGAAATTGGTCTTGCTCTCGATGGTCGCGGTTCCCTTGGCGTCGTCCGCCAGATTGATGATGGTGGCCGCCGCCCCGACCGAATCCGCAAAGGCCATCAGCGCGCCGCCATGAATGGTATGGCCGAGCGTACAGAGATCGGGCCGCACCAGCATCCGCGCCACCACCCGGTCCTGTTCGGCTTGGGTGAAGGTCACGCCCTTCAATTCGGCAAAAGGCATCTTCATCGCGTTGATTTTTTCAAGCGGCGTCATGATCGATCGGCCTCCCCACCTCGTCATACGCGGGCTCGACCCGCGTATCCATCTTGAAACCGTCATTCCTGGGTCCTGGCGGGGTTGAGCAGAGAAAGGCGTGGATGGCCGGGACGAGCCCGGCCATGACCAAGCGCGAACTAAGCCGGTCCGGCCACGACGACGCGGGAGCTCGCGGCCGATGGTGTGATGAGTTTTCGCTTTGCTCAACCCATCCTGCGAGACCTATGCCTTTTCAACGCCGCACCATTCCGCGATGAACAGCGCGGTCGCCTTGGTGGATTTGCGCAGCGATTCCAGGTCGACATATTCATTGAAACCATGCATCGCGGCCCCGCTGGCGCCGAAGCACAGGCTCGGAATATTGTAGTTCAGCCCGTAAAAGCGCGTGTCGGTCAACGCGGTGAACGCCAGATCGGGCGCAGCCCCGCCGTAGACCGCATCGTAGGCCTTGCCGAATGCGGCTTCCGGTGCGGCGGATTCCTTCAGCTCATATCCTTCCGACAGGAACCCGGACCACTCCACCTGCGGCGGATTGTTGGAAAGGAAGCGATGGTCGCGCGCTGCCGCGGAGACACAGCTTAGAATTTCGGCCTGGCAATCCTTGACCGACCAGCCCGGCAGAATCGCGATGCGGCAATCCACGTCGCACCATGCCGGCACGCTGGAGGCCCAGTCGCCGCCCTTGATGATGCCGGGATTGAAATTGATCGGGTGCGTTACTGCCTTGAAGTGCCGATCGCCCTTGGCGCGCTCGTTCCATTCCGCCTCCAGCTTTTCCAGCGTCTGAATGAGATGATAGGCTGCCGTGATCGCATTGGAGCCGGCGCCGGCCTCGAACACGTGCACGGGATGGCCGCGCACTTTCAGGCGAAACCAGATCACGCCGACCTGCGAGCGCACCATGTGACCCGACGTCGGCTCCGGAATGAAGCAGCAATCGGCGCGGTAGCCGCGCTGCAATGTGGACAGCGCCCCCACCCCGGTGCTCTCCTCCTCGATCACGGACTGGAAATGAATTCGCGCGGTCGGCTTCAGCCCGGCCGCCTTGATCGCATCGAGCGCGTAAAGCGCGCCGATGGTGCCGGATTTCATGTCGCAGGCGCCGCGGCCATACATTTTTCCGGCCCTGATCACCGGCGCAAACGGCGGCGTCTCCCACATTCCGAGCGGACCGGCCGGCACCACATCGCAGTGCCCCTGCAGGATCAGCGATTTACCGCTATTGCTCGAAGGCCGGTAAGTCCCGACCACCGTGCGCGCCTTGGAAAAATCATGCTCGATCGGGCCGAAGCCGCGCATGTCGCTGAGGTCGTCGACATCGATGTGCCAGTCGTCCACTTCGTAACCACGCTGGCGCAGCAGATCTCCGATCATGTCCTGGCACGGGCCTTCCGCACCGCGGGTCGATGGAATCGCCACAAAATCCTTGGTAGTTGCCAGTTGCGCGTCGAAGCCGGCATCCACGGCATCCAGGATTTTGCGTTCGGTATCGTCGGAACCCATGGTGTCGCTGCTCCCGTTGAGGTCCGATCAAACCATATTTATCAGGATTTGCCGACGTTTTTGATCGCTAGGAGAATCGCAAGCGCGTCCATACAATGGATCGTCATTGCGAGCCAACGGATCGGCGCAAAGCGCCGCCCGAAGATGGGTTCCGGGAAGCGTCGAGAGCTATGAGAAAACTGGACCACCTCGTCGCTTCGCTCCTTGCAATGACAAACGCAGCAAGGAAATCCGATGCCCGGCAACCGCAATCTCATGTTTCTCGTCGTCGGCGCGCTAATCGTGGTCGTGGGCGTGCTCGGTTACAATCTCTATGAGGCCAGGAAGGAGCCGAAAGGCGTTCAGATCAATGTCGGTCCTGACGGACTGAAGATCCAGAACAAATGACAGGCCGCATGAAAGTCTGGCGCGCGGTTTTTTCCGCGCTTCTGTTGGTCGGATTCACCGCCCCCGGTATGACGC
The DNA here is from genome assembly GCF_964252615.1 of uncultured Bradyrhizobium sp. NCBI lineage: Bacteria > Pseudomonadati > Pseudomonadota > Alphaproteobacteria > Hyphomicrobiales > Nitrobacteraceae > Bradyrhizobium > uncultured Bradyrhizobium sp. Next base: position 2,271 of record NZ_CAXUNQ010000028.1, on the reverse strand, counting down.
AGCAAGTCGCGCGCGAACAGGACATTACCGACGTGCGGTTAGGGCAACGCATCTTGGTCGACGACGGATCATGCCCCGCCGGGCAGATCAAGGAAGTCACTGGCGTCAAAATGACCGCGACCGGGATTGCACGGGCGCGAAAATGCGTGCCGCGGCTGGGCACCAAGAAATAGAAGGCCTCAATAACGGACCGGGCTGGCGCAGCAGCGCGACGTTGAGCCGCACGCTCCTGCGGCCCAACCTTGAGCTCATGAAGAGAGCGGCTATCCGGCGGCGGTGCCTGTCGGCGGTTCAGTCTGCACTAACGCAGGTTTGGAACCGGGCTTCCGGCCGAACTTGCGCTCACCTAGATTGTCCCCGAACCAAGCGACCATGGCCGTGATTGCAAATCCGAGTACCGCCACCATCGTTCCGAGATCGAACGACGAGTTCTCCTTCGAATTCACTTGGCCCGTGGTAAGACTCTCCGAGGCAGCCGCACTTCCGGACCTTGCAGCTTTGTCGTCTTTGTTCGTCCGAAGCGCATTGTCTCTTTGACCAATAAGGTCGCGTCCGACATCTGACAGAATCTCCGTCCGATCCTGAGTGCGAGCAATAAAATCGATCGCCCGCTGAAGCGCATTTCGCGCTTGCCCCCTCAAATTTGCCGCGTAGTCGTTAAGTTCACCGATCGAAGTCCGTGCATCGAAACGCAGGTCGCTGATCACCGCCTTGAGACGAAGCTCGGCTGCCTCGTTTTCGTAGCTACGAACTGGTCTAGCCACAGTCGAGGCGGACCCGGTCGTTGCCGAACCGGTTGTTGTCGACCCCGTCGTTGTCGATCCGGTATTTCCCGCCCCAACCGCCATCGAGGTCGAATCCTCCTTGGTTGCGGTTGCCGTCGTTTCGGATGACGGCCTGCTTGCCGGCGGCGGCTCAGTCGAACCCCGCGCAGATGTCGCCCCTTCTGAAGCGGGCCTAGCAACTACGTTCTTGTCCGCTTGAGAGACTTGGCTGGCCGGAGCCTGAATAACCCGCGGCGAGGGCACCGGTTCAACGTAGCGCACATACAGCGATCGCCCCCCATTCGAACTGAGGAAGGCTACGGTGCTCGCGCTGGCCAACAAGATCGTAGCGGTGACCCGCGCTGCCTTAACTGTCTTTCCGATAAGCATTGGCCTTCCCCTGTGCAAACAAGCGCCCGAAGATATGGGAATGGCACAATTGCTTTGCAACCCGTACCCGGCTGGTCGTCGTATATTGCGCGTCCCGTGCCGATGGATGGACCGTTTTCTCGTGAACGGAAGCGGTCACCGCGCCGGGGTCACGCTCGCCGGCTGGCTCGGCGGCACCGGCGATCCACGGCTGCCCGCGGTGGCGCCGCCGTCGATCGGCAGCGTGATGCCGGTGACCCAGCGCGACTCGTCGCTGGCAAGATACAGGGCGCCATAGGCAATATCCCACCCCGTGCCCTCGGTTCCGAGCAGCGTGCGTTCGCTGCGGGCTTGGCGCATCTGCGGCGTCATGCCGCGAGAAGCCACCATGGGTGTATAAACGGTGCCAGGTGCGATGCAATTGACGCGGATGCCGTCGCGGCCGTGATGCGCCGCCATCGCGCGCGTCAGGCTGACGATGGCACCCTTGGACGTTGGATACAGCAGGCTCGGGTGTCCGCCCTGCAACCCCGCTACCGATGTCAGATTGACGATCGAGCCGCCGCCGCCTTTGATCATTTCGGGAATTGCGTATTTCGCCATTAGCATCATCGAGGCGACATTGATGCGCATGGCCTGGTCCCACGCTGCCGCATCGACTTCGACGGCATTGCCCCGCGGCCCGGTGATGCCGACATTGTTGACGAGGATGTCGAGCCTGCCCCAATTGTCGACCGTGCGTGCGACGATGGCCTGACATGAAGCTGGATCGCTGACGTCGGCTTCGACGATCTGGGAGTTGCCGCCTTCGGCTTCGATCAGCCGTTTGGTCTCTTCCGCCCATTGCGCAACGGTGTCGACCAGCGTGACCTTCGCGCCATGCCGCGCCAGAATGACGGCCGTGGCGCGGCCGTTGCCGATGCCTTCGGCGCGCGAGCCGGCTCCGGTGACGACGGCAACCTTGCCCTTGAGGCGGTCGTCGCGGCGGATATCGGTCATTTCAACCTTGCATGTCCGGGGCCTGTCCAGGCCATTCACGTCTTTCCCGCTTGAAACCAGTAAGACGTGGATGCCCGGCACAAGGCCACGGCTGTCCGGTTCATTGAAAGTATAGTCCAAGTTTCAGCTGATTTGGATT
>NZ_CAXUNQ010000027.1:0-59024 GCF_964252615.1 uncultured Bradyrhizobium sp. | reverse complement strand
GGCGGCTGACCGGCGAAGTCGAGGATCGCGAGCAGCGGCTGAAGGCGGCCGACGGGGATCTGCGGCGGCTGACCGGCGAAGTCGAGGATCGCGAGCAGCGGCTGAAGGCGGCCGACGGCGATCTGCGGCGGCTGATGGGCGAGGTTGAGGATCGCGAGCGGCGGCTGAAAGCGGCCGACGGCGATCTGCGGCGGCTGACCGGCGAAGTCGAGGATCGCGAGCAGCGGCTGAAGGCAGCCGATGGCGATCTGCGGCGGCTGATGGGGGAGGTTGAAGACCGAGAGCGGCGGCTCGGGGCCGCCGATGGCGACCTGCGACGGCTGTTGGGCGAGGTTGAGGACCGCGAGCGGCGGCTTGAGGCGGCCGATGGCGATCTGCGGCGGCTGATGGACGAAGCGGAGAACTACAGGCAGCGGCTCGATTTGGCGGACGGCGATCTGCGGCAATTGACGGGCAAGGTCGAGGATCGCGACGATCAACTCCACGGTTTGATCGCTCAGATCGACGATCGAGACCAACGCTTAGCTCTCGCCAACGATGAGCTTCGCCGGATAGCGGAAAAGGCGGATCTGGACATGCGCCAAGCCGGTTCCCTTGCTGCGGAGCTTGATCGGCAGCTTGGTCTTGCGAGGCAAGCGCTGGACGGATTGATGGAAGACCTCGGGGAGCGTGATCAGCGGCTGATCGCTCTCGAACGACGTCTCGATGAGATCGAAGCGTCGACTGCATGGCGCATCACCGCTCCCGTTCGCAAGCTTCTTTCCGGGCGGCGTCGCGCGCCATCTCGCCCGAAGACGTCGGTCCAATGACGGTAACTGCTGACGCCGGATCAGGATTCCGGAACGCTTGATCGCTGAATGTCCCAAGAGCTCTAATCTGCCGCGCAGGGCCAGAACCGGTTCGACGCCTCTGTGCTTGCACCAAACCTGCAAACTCGGATAAGTGGAACAAGGCCATGTCGAGAACTGAAACGATCTAGAGGTGCCGAGCAAGTCTGATGCTTGATCATCAAACAGATAGCATGCGCGACGAGATCGCCGCTGACTGCGCCCTGCTCGAGCGGAGTGGCCTTTTCAATCGTGATCTGTATCGCGCTCGAGCCGGACTCGACCGCGGTTCGAACGCTGCGGAGCATTATCTTCTTCACGGTTGGAAGATTGGCATCGAACCAAGCGAGAGTTTCGAAGGCAGCTTTCTATATCCTTATTTCCGGACCATTGGTTTGGAGGGGCCGCCGGCAATAACCTTTATCAGCCTTCGCGCCGCGGGCTGGATTACCTATCCCTCGCGTGCCCTCGCGGAGAACCTCGCCGCGACAATCCGCGACAGCGGTTTTTTCGACGCCGAACGTTATGCGACGCGCCTGAAACTGCCTGCAGACATTGATCCGGTCCTGCACTATGTAATTGTGGGAGAGCAAGTTGGACATCCCCCTTCGGACCGGTTCGATCCGCTCTTTTACAGCGAGCGTTATCCGGACGTCCGAGAAGCCGGACTGAGTTGTCTTGCGCACTATCTTGCTAGCGGCCGAAACGAGCAGCGACGGCCGGTCAGCACCGCTTCAAACCTCAGCATCGACGGTTCGCGCCTGGATCCTGATCGTGAGATCGTCCTGCTCGTGAGCCACGAGGCGTCCCGAACCGGCGCACCGATCCTGGCGTACAATATCGCCGCGCACTTGCGGAAACGATACAACGTCATATCCCTGCTATTGCGAGGCGGGCCGCTGATCGAGGATTTCGGCAGCTGCTCGGCGGCTGTCATCGGGCCTCTCAGCTATCTCGACTGGCATGAAGCCGAAGCCAGGCGTCTTGTCCAGCGTCTTGCCAAGTTCGGGCGTATTTCATACGCGGTCGTTAACAGCATCGAGTCGCGGTCCGTGATGTCGTCGCTTGTAAGGAGCGGAATTCCCGTTGTTTCTCTGGTGCATGAATTCGCCTCCTATACGCGGCCGCATGGGGCAATGAGCGAAGCTCTGGAATGGGCGACGCAGATGGTGTTTTCCGCCGATATGACAGCCAATTCGGCGCTGCAGGAACTTCCGACGCTGTCAAATCGGAAAATTCATATTCTTACGCAGGGTCAGTGCGTCATCCCGGGGGCGCAGCAGGCGACGGAACTGGACTCGCTGGCGCTTCGGCGCAAGATGCTGCCGAAAGGCAGCGAGGATGCGCTCGTCGTCCTGGGTGGAGGTGCCATTCAGTTTCGCAAAGGCGTTGATCTGTTTCTGTCATGTGCCGCGGCCGTTATGGCGCTTGCACCCAAACGCCCTGTGCGTTTTGTCTGGATCGGCCATGGATATGACCCGGCGAACGATGTGAATTATTCGAGCTATCTTGCCGAGCAGATCGTGCGGTCCGGTCTGAGTGAAATGGTGACGATGGTCAACGAGGTCGCCGATCTCGAGCCGGCTTATGCGGCGGCCGGCATCTTCTTCCTGAGTTCCCGCCTCGATCCTTTTCCCAACGTTACCATCGATGCCGCGCTGAGAGGATTGCCGATTGTATGCTTTGAAGGCGGCAGCGGCATCGCCTCGCTTCTGAAGGCTGACAGCACGTTACGTAAATGTGTCGTTCCACATCTGGATGCACACGCTGCAGCCCGTGTCATCGCAAAACTAGCGGGCAACGAAGATGAGCGCCGCCGCATCGGCCGTGCGACGCGGCGTTTCGGTAAGGCGAAATTCGATATGGGCCGTTACGTGGCTGAGATCGATGCGCTGGGGCGTCAGTCGATCGAGATCATGCGCCAGCGTGCAATGGATCTCGCTGTCCTGGAAGACGATCCTTTGTTCGATGCCGATTACTTCATGCCGCATAATTCCGCATTCGTAAACAGGGTCGACGCCATAAGCGATTTTCTGACGCGCTGGATCGCAGTGGGCACAAGTCTTCATTCGGTCAAAAATCCGCGGTTCAGGCGACCTTTTCCCGGCTTCAATCCGCAGATATATGCGCACAAGAACGCGGGTCGCTTTGACAGCGCCGTCATCAACCCGCTAGCCCACTTCATTCGCAGCGGCAAACCCGATGGCCCATGGTGTCATGACGTCATCTTGCCGTTCGACGAGGCGCAAGCGGAGCCGGGCACGCAATGTTCGACGGTGCTTCATGCCCACTTCTTTTATCCGGAACTAGCGCCGGATCTGTTCCAGAAGCTGGCGGCCAACCAGGCGCGCTGCGACCTGATGCTGACCACCACCGACGACGAAAAGGCGGCAGCGTTGAGCACCGCGGCGTCAAAGTATCGGGACGGCGCAGTAACGATCCGCGTCGTTCCCAACCGCGGCCGCGATATCGGCGCCTTCCTCAGCGGATTTAGCCGCGAACAACTTGCCCGATACGATGTCGTCGGACATGTCCACGCCAAGCGGAGCGTTTTGCTCGGCGATGCCACCGGGGAGAACTGGCGGGAATTTCTTTGGCAGCATCTGGTCGGCGACCTGTATCCCATGATGGACAATGTGCTGGCGCGCTTTGCCGCGCAACCCCGTCTTGGGCTGGTCTTTCCCGAGGACCCGCATCTTCCGGGCTGGTCGGATAACCTGCAAATTGCGTCAGGTCTTGCAGAGCGGCTCCGATTTACAGAACCGCTGGAACTGTTTTTCGAATTTCCGGTCGGCACGATGTTTTGGGCTCGCACCAGCGCTCTCAAGCCGTTGTTTGACCTCAATCTTGATTGGGATGACTACCCGGAAGAGCCGGTTTCCTATGACGGCACGATGTTGCACGCGCTTGAGCGGCTTCTGCCCTTTGTCGCGCGTCATGCCGGCTACGACTATGCGACGACGCACATTTCCGGTGTCAATCGCTAAAACCGTCGAACCGGTTTCGGACGCCAGGGTCGAATTACACGTTATGAGTGTCTGCGGCGGAGGACAAAAACGTCCTGCCAGCCCCGCAGTCCTCCTGATTTCGAATACACGGTCTCAAACAAGTCGCTCCACAACGAGTCGGCCTTGTCCATCGATATGAACGTATTGCCGTATTCGTCTCCTGCTTTCGCCGCGTCCACAACCTCGGCGCTATAAGGAACGAACACCAGACGTTCCGTTGCCAGCCTGTTCGACATTACATCGACTGCCGCCTCGTCCATGCCGAACATGGCGTGATGGATCTTTGAGGGCCGGATTACCTGCAACGCGTTGAGGCCGTGCGTGGTGATGATGAGCAGGCCGCCGGGAGCAAGAACCCGCGCCAGATCGGCGAGCCAGGCGAGAGCGGCACGTTCCGGCAGATGCGAAAATACCGACAATGAATAGGCAAAGTCGATTGAATTGTCGGCAAGGGGAAGTGGCGGAACGGCTTTGTTGCGAAGGGTCGTGACGCGTGGCAAATTAGCGGCGCACCAATCGACATGGTCCTGGTTTATGTCCGTGCCGGTCGCTCGATAGCGGTCGGACAAACCGAGATACCGCGTGAGACGGCCGCATCCGCACCCGAAATCCAGGATACGGCGGGGCACGGCGAGGTCGGGCGAGGCATAATGCTCAAGCACGCCCAGAAAATAAGAAATGTCATTCGCCCCGGTCCAAAGAAAGATCTCTTCTTCCGGAGCCGCCACGATTGAGCGCAGGTTGGGGGGCGGGATCGCCGGCAGCAGCGAGCGCATCGTATCATCGTATCCAGGGCCTACGGAGTGCAGCCATTCGGCAGTTTTGTCCGGCGCCAAAATATAGGAAACGATCCGCCCGTCGGGGCGCGTATCCAGCACCTCATTAAACCTGTCGCGTATTTCTTTCGAGGTGATCGATTCCAGAAAGTTCATTTTCTTCTCCAACTTCAACTCATCATCGTTTTTACATTTTAGTAGCTCAACTCTGAACTGAGATATATGCAAATATCACGATGTCCGTTTTGGATGGAGGTTTGAAGAAGGCCCGTCAGGATGCAGCTTGTCTGAAGATGAAAGGGTTCGCACGGTTGGTCGATGCGGCTGCTGGTGTCAATCCCGCGGTTCGGTCTGAGTTTCCGGACAGACCGTTAGCATTGAGCGACGTGGATCACGTTTCACCACACGGATATCCGGCTCCAGTACGACCAGTCCCAGGCGCAGTTATTTCGACAAGCCGTCTCGAGTTCAATGCTATCCACCGTTTGCGGAAGCGTTATCGTGGCTTGTTGCGGGCCGCGATCGGCACTGGTCTGCATGGGATCGAGGCATCGTTCCCATGCCGGGGCTGGGGCGCCTGGAATAGTTACCCGAAAGCACACTCCGTCGGTTTTGGCGTCGTCTCTCCATGCGCCGTCGAGAATACCGAAGCCGATATCAAGGGTCTGTTTGGCGTTGGTGGGTAAACTGAATTTCGTTGGGGCGTGCGCGAAAAGGTCACGGTTGAGCATTGCGAGCTTGGCGTTCGGAGCCTGATACATGATCGATAGCAGTTCCAGGCGTTGCCTGGCGCGCGGGCTCATTTCGGAGTGGACCATGTCGGCGCGAAGCGCGGCATCATCCATCGTGTCCAGCCGGACCATGAACTGTCTTGCCCACAGCCAGTCCGCCATCATGCCCGGTTGTATAGTGAATGATTTCACCTTGGATGGGTTTGCCTGCGACAGCCCGGCAGCCAATTCGATGTAGGCTTCCCCGGTCGCGATCAACGGCGAAAGAAAGAATCCTTCACGCGCCATCGCTGGAATAAAGCGATATCGCCTTTCTGTTCCGTCGGTGAATTGGATCTGGATGGCGAGGATATCCGACTTGAACAACAGACCTGCCAACCAGCCCAGTAGCGTAGGCTGAAGGTCGATGCGGGCAAAAATCGCGCTTTGAACAGAGGGGTCCAGAACCAGTGGTTCGCCAACCGTACCGCTTTGGGTCTGTAGCGTACGCATAGGCAGGTCGAGCGGCCGGGCCCGCTTGTGCAAGACGGCAATGCCGTCGGCAAGGTCCTGAGGTGCATATCGGGCAAGCAGGTCCGGCCAGATCGGGCCTTCCGCGAAAGCCGGGTAACGGTTGTCGATTTGCTCCGGCGCCATCAAAATAAAATCAGGCGCTCGTTCGCCGCTAAAGAATGCACGATTCTTTTCGATCAGGCGGTGGGTATAGGTGGCGAATTCCTGGATCGACGGCCGCGGCACGTAGCGCAAATTATGGGCAATCAATGTCGACTGAATTGACGGAATAACGTCAACCGTTCCGTCGAGCGCGGGCAGGGGATGCTGAGCGCGAACTTGTCCGGCAGCTTTGTTTTCCGCCGCCTCCTGCAGCGACAGCCATTCCTTTGGCCCGGAAAGAAAGTCGGCCCAGCCCAGGAGGTCCATTTTGCGTGCCTGGAACTGGCTGGAGGCTATTTCGTACGCCGGGATGGCAATGTGTTCGCTCCAGCTTCCAAACACGGACAGCAGGCCGGCTAATGCGAGAGCCGCCAATGCCGCCATTATCGGCGAAAACGTCCGCCACGAAAATGCGCAATAGACGGCGGACGCAAGAACCAAGCCATGCCAGGCGATGACGGCATGGACGTCGTGCCTCACGAACCCGGCTTTTATGCAAGCAAACAGGAATATGCCGATCATGATTACGCGTGCAAACGCGGCGGTGAAAGGCGATTCGCCGCCGCGAACGACACCGAACTCGTTCACTGCAGCCAAACCCGTCATCGTCAAGGCCCCGGCTAGGACCAGGCAAATCTCGACTGTCGGGCCCGGAATACTCATGGCCTCGGAATATCCGACGCTAAAGTCCAGGCTGCCGAGAAGGAATTCGATCAAGGCTCCATTCGGCGACGTAAGGCTGAAAATGGCGGTCAAGCTCAGTGCATAAACGATGATCGCGATGGGAAAACGCCTGTTACTTACCGCGAGGGCATCGACAATGAGAAATCCGATCAACGCCACGGGAAAGACCGTGAACTTTGCGAGCGTAGCGACTGCGCTCGCCGCCGCCCCAACTGCGACGAGCGCGCGGATGCGGCGTTGCTGCGGCTGGATGGTGCCGAGCATGGATGCACAGAACGGCATTCCGATATAAACGGCATCGGGTATATTGCTGAGCAGGAATGGAGTTGTACCGATGATGGCGACGAACTCCGTGCCGCTTCGCCTAACGGCGTTGACCAGAAACGCCAGGTAGAAGACGACAAAAAGCGTGATCGATAAAAACCGCTCATGAAAAAAATGACTGGAAAAGACCTTGGTATAGACGGTGGAAAGAGGGCCTCCTGAATATATTATTTGATTACCGAAACCTAGATCGAGATACCGCGCATGTAACAACACCTTTCGCCATGAAGGATCCAAACCCTCCCGAATGAAGGCCGGCGACGCGATGAAAAAGAAGGTAACAATGACGACGGTCAAGATGACGTATAAGACAAGGCGGGACGTTGATCGTACCATGTTTTCGTATCGTATTGATTGTCCAGTGATGGAGCTGCACGCTTCCGCACTATGATCGCATGTCATCGTCTTCGTGATCATGGATATGGCAAAGCTATTGTCAATAAGCGTCAGGTTATGGCGATTGCTACTATGACGAGAGCATCTTTGGTCTTCGCCTAAAAAGTATAGGTAGTCCGGGTAGCCTAGACGGATGCCGTACGAAGAAGGAGACACTCTCTCCCGGTCATCCCAGTGGGGTTGAGCGAGATCGATCAGGGCACGCGAAATCCGCGCGAAGCTCAATATAGATTTGGCTCACTGGGAATTCTGCCACCATGCAAGGGTTGAGCGCAGGCCATCCTCAAAACTGGTTTTCGGCGCCCATCCCAGGACTTCCCGGGCGCGATCGATCGCCAGCACCGAGATTGGAACGTCAAGCGGCCGGCCCGGCTTCCATTGGACGTTGGGTTTTTTTCCCAGCAGAACTTCGATCGATGCCAGCACCTGGCGCAGACTGTGGCCTTCCCCGCTGCCGATGTTGAAAATGCGCGTGTCGCTGCGGTCGTGCGCGGCCGCGACAAGCGCGTCGACAACATCGTCGACAAAGATAAAGTCGCGCACCACCGAGCCGTCGCCCCAGATCTCGATCGCTTCGTCGCGAAGCGCGCGAGCTATCATGGATGCGATCACGCCCTGGTTCTTGATCGATGTCTGGAACGGCCCGAACGGGTTGGTGACGCGCAGGATCCGATAATCGATCTGGTGCAGATGTCGATACAACGCGAGGTATTTCTCGATTGCGAGCTTGTTGATGCCATAAGCCGTGATCGGGTCCGTCGGCGCGGTTTCGGGCGTCGGAATTTGTTGCGGGCATCCGTAGATCGTTCCGCCGGATGAAATAAAGACGACACGGGAAACGCCGAGCTTGCGGCAGATTTCGAGTAGCCACAGAGAGGCAACGATGTTCCGCTGCACGTCACCGGCCATGTCGAGATTGGCGGAAAGCGGTGTCGCTCCGTTGACCAGATGATAAATCACGTCAAAGGTTTCGATCGCTGCTGCGAGTGCTGCGGCGTCACCGAAGTCACCCTGAAACCATTCGACGCCCTCCAGCGCCTCGGGAAACGGGCAGTTGCGACCAAACGCACGCACGCGATGTCCTTCGTCAACCAGCCGCCGGCACAGATTGGTTCCGATGAAGCCGCCGCCACCCAGAACGATGCAGGAGGGTTTTTTCTCGATCATGCGGGCTGAGCGCGGGATGGGATCATGAGTGTTTTTCCGAATGCCAATGACCGCCGTCGTTCGAGCTCGGTCGCAGCCCGGCGCATCGTCAACCCTACGAACTATCAGGGGTTGTAACTCACGCCTTCCTGGAGAGGTGTGCGTTTGTCGATGGGGACGACAATAGCACATTGCCCGGATGGCCCGTCAAGCAAGCTTGAAAAGCCCCCGGGGGCTTACAGCAAAATAAGTTTGCTGCTTTCACATTCGGGCGGGCTCAAGATTTCATTAGGAGAGGTCGTCGCTGACTCGTTTTGTAATCCGCAACTTCAACGAGTAGAAAAATGGATCGGATGAGAAGCGGAGGTTCTTGCAGGTTCCATGAGCGGCGGAAAAGCCTGAACGCGAATGTTGACGCAACGACGAGCTTGAGAATATGATCGAATAAGTTGCAGGCTCACACTTATTTCGATGCTACTGGGAGGGGCATCGTGTTTTGCGTGAGATGATTTTGCAGCCGCAGGTCATCAAAGCGAAAAATTAACAAGATAATTCAAGCGGCGACCGCCTTCCGTCCATTGCAATTTCCCGATTACTGACCGAGCGGCGGCTCGCCAAGTGGTGAAACTCAAGTATCAACAATGCGCCGGGCATCACCGGCGTTATCGCATCGGTGTGTCACACACAGGCAGGGGTTTTTCATGACAAATCATACGCCGGTTTTTACGTCATCGTCCGCGACTGGCAGCTTCAGCGAAATTGCCAACACCACGGATTCGACGACGCTGCACACATTGTCGGGCACGATGAATTTTACCGACGCCGACCACAGCGACACCCATACGACGGTCGCAACCCTGCATTCCGCAGTGTTGTCAAGCGGTTCGGTGATTCCAGGGACGTCGTTGACCCATTTCCAGCACGCCATGACATCGCAGCTCATCAGCGACAGCAACGGCTCAGGAAAGATCAAGTGGACGTTCAGCGATGCCGATGACGATTTCGATTTTCTCTCCAAGAACCAGGTCCTCACCCTCACCTATGACATCAAGGTTTCGGACAATCATGGCGGTTCGGCGATCCAGACCGTGAAGGTCACGGTTACCGGCACCGACGACAAGCCGGTTATCAACATGACGACGGTGGCCACCGTTACCGAGCAGCCGAACCATACGCTGTCGCTTACCCCGGACACGGTCCATATCGCGCTGAATTTCACCGACGATGATCTCACCAACACCGGCCACACCGCGACTGTGCTCTCGGCGTCGGCGACGGGCAACACGTCGGGAATTATTCTCGGTAATGCCGAACTGATGTCGTTCTTCGACGTCGACAATGTCGTGAAGGCTTCCGGTTCGAGCGCCGGCGTCATCAACACCACGTTTTCCGCGGTGGATCTCGCTTTCGATTACCTGGCGGCTGGCGAACACCTCAACATCACTTATGTGGTGCAGCTCGACGACCATGCCGGCGGCGTTTCCACCCAGAACGTCCAGGTAACGGTGGTGGGCACCAACGACGCGCCGTTCTATATTTGCGGGCCCGAATCCGCGCATCTCATCGAGGGCCAGGGCGTCGATTCGTCGGGCAACCTCCATGCCAGTGGCGACCTGCTGTTCACCGATGTCGACCTGTCCGATACCCATACGGTCTCGACGACCGTTACGGCGACGCGTTCGGGCGGCGGCGCGATCCCGCTTACGACAGCCCAACTGCTGGCGGCGTTCAACACCTCGCTGAGCCCGGATTCCACGGGCCATCTGATCGGCGACGTAGACTGGAACTTCGCGCTGTCGAATAGCGCGTCGAGCTTTCTTGCCGCCGGCGAGACGCTGACGCTGGTCTACCACGTCGCGGTCAAGGATTCGTCGCTGGCTTCCGACTCACAGGACGTGACGATTACCATCCTCGGCACCAACCATCCCGTCGCCATCACCAGTGGGCCGGAATCGGCCTCCGCGTCTGAACTCGCGGATACAACGGGCTCCAGCGTGATCGACACCACAACCACGGTGCCGGCCGGAACGCTCAATTTCACCGACGCCGACACCGGCGACACGCACACGGTTGCCGTGACGCTCGGCTCCTCGTCGTGGTCCGGCGGAGGCAGCGTTCCGGCGGCAACGCAAGCGGACCTTGCAGCGGCGCTGACGACCACGCTGAACGATTCCACGGGCACAGGCAACGGAAGCGTGGACTGGAACTTCGGCATCCAGGACAAGGATTTGGATTTCCTTGCGGCCGGCGAGACATTGACCGTCAACTACAACATCAAGGTCAGCGACGCCTCGACCAGCGCGACCCAGACGGTTTCGGTAACCGTCACGGGCGCCAACGATGCTGTGACGATGACGGGCGGACCCGGATCGGCCTCAGTGGCAGAGCGGCCGGGGATGAACGGATCCTCTGCCCCGGACTCCACGAGTCCGGTTCCGACCGGGACGCTGACGTTTGCCGACGTCGACCTGAACGATGTGCATACGGTCGATGTAGCGGTTTCATCAGCCGTCTGGTCCGGCGGCGATTTCATTCCGGCCGGTACGCTTGCCGATCTTCAGGCGGCCCTCATGACCACGCTGCACGATTCCACCGGCTCGGGTGCGGGCGGCGTCGATTGGTCGTTCAGCATCGCGGACAAGGACCTGGATTTCCTGGGCGCCGGCGAGACCCTGACTATCACATACAACGTTACGGTCGCAGATGGGGCCACGAGTTCGACCCAGACCGTGACGATTACCGCGACCGGCGCGGACGATCCGCTGGTAATCAATCCAGCCACCGCCGAGGCGTTGGATACGCAATTCCCGGATGCCGGCAATATCGTCGCCTCCGGCAGCCTCGATCTAAACACCGGGGGCGATGCGAGCGCGGTGGCGGCTGTCACGCAGGTGAACGGCAGCGCCGCCAATGTCGGTGCCGAGGTCGCTGGTACTTACGGTACCCTCGTGCTCAATGCCGATGGAAGCTATTCATACACGGCCAACGCCGCGCTCGACGCGCTTCAGGTGGGGAACAGCCCGACTGATCAGTTCACCTTTACGGCGACCGACAATCTCGGCCGCAGCGTGACGACGACACTGACGTTCCACGTCACCGGAGCAGACGACGCACCGCAGATCACGGCGGCCGACGTCCTCGGCACCCTGACCGAAGACGCCGGGCCGACCGTTGCGGTCAATGGTGGGTTCGAAACCGGCGATCTCACGGGCTTCTCGTCTGCCAACGTCATTGTCGACCCGCTATTCCTCGGAGGTGAATTCGGCAATTACTCGGCACGCCTGAGCGGCTCCGGTTTCCTGGAGCAGGATGTCGCGACCACCGCGGGACAGCATTACAGCGTGAGCTTCTATGTGGCCGGCGATCCCGACGCGAGCACCGATTCGCTCACCGTATACTGGGACGGCGCGCAGATCCTGGCGCAGACCGACGTCGCGCTGGGCTTCACCAAATATACATTCGACCTGGTTGGCGATGCCTCCGACCCCACCACGCAATTGTTCTTCGACTTCTCCGGCGACGGCGCCGGTCTGTTGGTCGACCAGATTTCGATATCTCCGACGCCCGGCCCCGCAACGGAGACGACAAACGGAGCAATCGCTTTCTCGGACGTCGAGACAGCCGATACGCATTCGGCGGCGTTCACGCCACAGGGCGCTGGATATGTCGGAACCTTCACCCTTGATCCCGTATCGGAATCCGGCGGCAACGGTTCAGTCGCCTGGCACTACAGTGTCAATAATGCCGATATCCAGTTCCTGGCGCAGGGCCAGACCCTGACACAAATCTACACGGTTTCGGTCACGGACTCTCATGGCGTTTCAACCATGCAAGACGTGGCGATTGCGATCAGCGGTACCAACGACGCGCCGACCGCGGTGAATGACACGATCATTACCGACGTTGGCCCGAACGCGGCTGTCATCATTGCCCCCTGGGCATTGGCGGCGAACGATACCGATCCTGACACGACCGACCAGGTCTTCGTCAACAGCCTCGGCACCAGCACCGGCGGAAACGCGGGCGGTATTTTCGGCGCGGTGTTCTTCAACGACGACGCAACGCTCGGTGGTTCGTTCACCTACAATTCCAGCGATGGCCACGCGACCAGCAGCAATTTTGCCGCGGCGACCGTGATCAACAACGCAACCACGACCACGACACTCACCGGTACCGGCGCCAACGAAATCCTCATCGCCACCCAAGGCAACGAAGCGCTCAACGGCGGCGGCGGCAACGACATCCTGTTCGGTTACGACGGCGGTCACCTGCTGACCGGGGGCAGCGGCAACGACACGTTTGCGTTCCAGAGCCAGCCTACGGGCACCAACGTGATTACCGACTTCAACAATATCACCGAGCACGACCACATCGCGGTCTCCGCGAACAGTTTCGGCGGCGGGCTGACGGCAGGCCAGGACGTGACGTCGGTGTTCGAGACCTCCGGCGACAACCAGTTTTCCGGGAGCGGAGCGGTATTCCATTTCGATACCGCGAACCAGACGCTTTACTTCAGTGGCGACGGAACGACGGGGTCCGAGATAATGCTGGTGCAGGTCCAGGCCGGCGTGACGATCAATCCGCACGACTTGCTCATCGTGTGAGCAGGCCGCAGCGGTAGGGCTTCGAGAAGCCGAGCGGGCTGCGGACACGCAGTCCGCTTTCGCTCATTTCAGTGTGCCGATCAAGCCCGCAATGCCCCTATCGCCGTGTAGCGCCGGCGTATGCGTCGAGAACCTGAGCTATCGGACCTTCCGCCTTGACGACGCCCTGATCCATCCAGACGCCTTTGTTGCAAAACCGGCGGCATGTATCGAGGCTGTGCGAGGCCAGGACGAGGATACTCGCTTGCGAAACAAAGGATTCGATACGGTCCTGCGCCTTGGTCAGGAAACCGGCGTCTCCGGCCATGATCCATTCGTCCATCAAAAGAATTTCCGGTGCGAAACAGGTTGCCACGGCGAATGTGAGACGTGTCATCATGCCGGCCGAATAGGTGCGAACCGGAATGTCGAGATAGTCGCCGAGTTCGGTGAACTCAACGATATCACCCATCCGCTCCTCGATTTCGTTCGCCGTCAGCCCGAGGATCAGCCCGCGAAGGCGAATATTGTCATATCCGCTGACCTCGCTATCGATGCCGAGGGAAATATCGAACATCGGGGATATCCGGCCCCGGCTCCGGACAATGCCCGATACAGGTTCGTAAACGCCGGCCATCACCCGCAGCAGTGTCGTCTTTCCCGCTCCGTTCGATCCGACGAGGGCTACCCGGTCGCCGGCGGTGAACTGCATCGAGACGTTTCGCAGCGCCTCGACAATGATCCGATGATTCGCATCGCTGCCGAGATGGCCGCCGGAACCGCGGAACAGGATGTTCTTTTTCAGTGACTGGGACCCGCTGTGGTAAATCGGGAATGACACGCTCACATTTTCAAGCGCGAGCCGGGCTGCATCAGTCGATATGGTCGAGGCCATGTTCATCAATCATACCCAGTAAGAAATGCGCGAGCGAAAGCGCGAGAAAAACACGGCGGTTATCACGATGTTGAGCAGGGTAATCAGCAGCACGGCAAACCAGCTTTTGGCAGACGGCACGCTGCCGAGCAGGGGCGCACGGACAATTTCCAGAAGGTGAAAAAACGGATTAAAGTCGGTGATGTATTCCCTGCCTTTCAGCAATTCTGGTTTCCAGAAGATCGGGGTCACAAAAAAGACGATCTGAACGATCGAGCCGATCAGCGGCGGAACGTCGCGAAACCTTGCCGAGATTATGCCGATGCTGAGGCTCGCAAGCGCACCGTTGATCACCACGACGATCAGGCCGGGAATAGCGAGCAGCCCGATCGTACCGGGCCAGATCTGGAAATACATCAGCACCGCGAAATAAATAATAAGGTTGTGAAGAAAAATGACCAGCTTGCTCCAGGTCGATCGATAAACATACACCGAATACGGCAACCGAATTTGCTTGATGTACGATTCGGATCCCGTAAACAACGTGCCGCCCTCGACCAGAAAGCTTGCAAGCAGTGTCCAGACCAGCAGACCAACGCACAAGAACGGCAGAAACTCCTCGACGGGGGTGTTGAACAGCCCGGCGTAGAGGACGCCGAGCGCAACGATCATGATCGCCATGCTGGCCGTCAGCCAGAATGGCCCCAGAATGGAACGCCGGTAGCGTTGCAGGATATCGTTCCAGCCGAGGTGAACCCAGAGGCGCCACGAGGCAAGCCCCGAGATCATGTCCGACCACGCAGTCGCGACGGCGTCCATCGTTCCGCCGCGTGCGATAAGCACATCGGGCAATGCAACGTTTCGGCTATTTCTCAAGGGCGCGACCATATCCATCCCTGCATCGGTTCTTGACACGTTGTTCGTAGACTAATTTGACGGAAAGCGGAACAACCCAGTCTCGCTGCGCCGATCGAGCGCATGTTGCTGTTTTCATTGTCATTTATAACCACGGCTTTTTGCGTCGGGGCGGAAAGGCCAATTGAAAACACTCGCTTATATCTGTCGAGAAATTTTCGTTATAAAAAGCATCGTGATCTATTTCGTTTCCCCACTTTGCTCGCATGTATTGGCTTTCCCGTTGAAAGCGTTCCGCGTTTTCCGGCGTATGCTCGGCCCCCCGAGTGGCGGATTCGTGATGATAGAGTTCGGCGTGAGGGGTCCAGATGTTGCGATAACCCATTTTTTTCAATCTGAGGCAAAAATCGACATCATTGTAGGCCACGGCGAGATCGGTTTCATTCAGGCCGCCGGCTTCTTCGAACACCGACTTTCGAACAACCAGGCAAGCGCCGGTGACTGCGGACACCTGGGACGTAAGAAGGTTTCGACCGAAATATCCGGAGTTCGATCTTGCCATTGCATGGTTGAAATGATTGGCGACACCGCTCACGCCGAGCACGACCCCTGCGTGCTGCACCCGATCGTCGGGATACATCAGCTTGGCGCCCACCGCGCCCACGCCGGTCATGACTGACAGGGAAACCATCTCGGAGAGCCAGTCCGGGTTGATCACATCGATATCGTTGTTGATCAGGCCTATGATCGAACCCTTTGCCTTGGTTACGGCCATATTGTTGATGGCGGAAAAGTTGAATGGGCCGACATACGGTATGATGCGCACCCGCCCGTCCATCTGCAGCTTTTCAAACAACTCGAATGTCTCGGGCAATTTGCTTTCATGATCCACGATCAGGATCTCGATCTCGGGGTAGTCGGTCCTGGTGAGAAGGCCCTCGACGCACATGCCCAACAGATCGGGACGGTCGCGGGTGGGGACGATCAATGAAACCAGCGGAGCCGGACTTGGAACCGCGCGAACCACGCGGGCCCATTGCGGCAATAGCGGATGACGCTTTACTTCGCCGGGTTCGCGGCGCCGAGCAAGATGATCGCCGACCGCGCGAAGCGCGGCCTCGGAACATTGACGCTGCCGCTCTTCGGAGAACGAGGCATCTCCGAAGTCGCGGCGCCAATGATACAGCACGGCGGGGATGTGGCAGATCCGGGCGGCAACCGTCGCATCGGCGCATCGCAGGGCGATGTCGTGATCCTGGCTGCCTTCGAAACCTTCGCGAAATCCGCCGACGCGTTCAAGAAGCGCGCGTCGGTAAACGCCCAAATGACTGATCATGTTGTGGCCGAGCAGAAGATCGATATTCCAATCGGTTTTGAAATAAGGAAGAAATCGTCTTCCCGTTCGGTCGATCTGGTCTTCATCGCTGTAGATGATATCGAGCGCGGGGTCTTTGTTGAGCGCGACCGCGACTTCGTAAAGCGCGTGCTCCGGCAACAGGTCGTCATGATCCATCAACGCGACGAACTCGCCCGTCGCCAGCAACAGTGCGGAGTTTGAAGCGGCTGAGATATGGCCATTGCGCTGCCGCCGCATCCATTTAATTCGCGGATCGTTCGCCGCGGCCTGACGCAGCAGATCGGCAATGTGAGGCGCGGTGGATGCGTCGTCGGCGATGCACAATTCCCAATACGGATAGAGTTGACGGCGGATGCTGTCGATCGCTTCGCGGAGCGCCCATTCCGGCGTCTCGTAAACCGGCATAATGACCGAGATAAGCGGCTTGTTTTTCAAACCGGATACATGGGCGCGAATCTTGTCTCGGTCGGCCGGCGAAAGCGTATCGAAATGCTCCACCCATCGGTCGTACCGCTTGATCGACGTTCCTTGGCTGAGGCGATAAGCGGCCCTTAGAAAACGCATCAAGGGCGCTCTGAGCCGGGTCGGCAGTTTCCCGGTAACCGCTCTCAGCGGGCCGCTTAAGCGCTGCGCGATCTGCGTTATGATAAGATAGGACATGCTTGCCGCGGCGCGGTCCCGCCAGGTGGGTATTTGCGTTCGAGATTGCATTTACATGCTTGGCATGAAACATGCTAATTTGCTACGTCAGGCGCAAATCCCCCTCGTAGCGCCCACGGCGAGCCGCCCGATCGTGCTTCAAGAACGTCCAAATCCTGCTGTTGCGCCGACGGCGCCGCCCTTGGTGGTCGATCTCGACGACACGTTGCTGCGAGTCGATACTCTTTATGAGCTTTTCGTTTTAGGACTTTTTACAAAACCGGTTCAGACATTGTCGTCGCTTTTGGCGTTGAAAAGCGGAAAAGCTGCATTCAAACGCCGGCTGTCCGGCATCGCGCAATTAGACGTCGGGTCTCTTCCCGTTCGCGAGGAATTGCTTGCGTATCTGAGGCAGGAAGCCGCTACCGGCCGTGAGATTCATCTTGCCACCGCGGCCGGAGCCGCCGTCGCGGCAGGTGTGGCCGAGCGATTTGCAATTTTTCAGTCGGTCCAAAGCACGGATCGCGACGTCAATCTGAAAGGCCCGCGTAAAGCGGAGCGACTGAAGCAGCTCTTTCCAGCGGGCTACGTATATGCAGGCGACAGCCGCGCCGACCTTCCGGTCTGGCAGAGTGCAAGCGCCGCGATCATCGTTTCGGCAAATCCCGCATTGAGCGCAGCAGTTCAATCCGCCGGCATTCCGATCGAGCGCATTTTCAACAAAAGACCGGGCCAATTGAGCGCATGGATCAGGGCGATCCGTCCGCATCAGTGGGTGAAAAATGCGATCATTTTCGTGCCCGTTATCCTGGGATGGAGAGACGTAGCTCTCGCTTCCGTTGCGACCACGCTCGCCATGCTGATGCTGCTCAGCGTCGTCGCGTCGCTGACTTATCTCGTCAACGACATGGCCGACCTTTCATCGGATCGAAAACACTGGTCGAAGCGGCGTCGTCCTTTTGCTTCCGGCGCCATTCCGCTCCGCGACGGACTGCTCGTGGTCGGCATCGCGCTGCCGCTTGCCTGCCTTCTGGGTTTGTGGATTTCACCTGCGGCGGGCGTCTGCCTCATTTCTTATGTTATCGTAACCCTAGGCTATTCATTCGGGTGGAAGCGCATTCCACTGTTCGATACGTTCGTCATTGCGCTTCTGCTCACGATCCGCATCGTAATCGGCATCGCCGCGGCCAAGCTTATGCCGTCCGCGTGGCTGCTGACCTTCTCGATGTTCTTTTTCTTTTCCCTCGCGCTAGCCAAGCGTCATACCGAGATATTAAGGGCGTCGGAGAACGATTTTCAGAAGCTGGAAGGCCGGGGCTACCAGCTTCACGACGACAGCCTGACGCTGACATTCGGTATCAGCGCATCCATGGCTTCGATTGTCATTGTTGTCATTTACCTGGTCGAAGAGGTGTTTGCCCGCGACATCTACAATACACCGGCGTGGCTTTGGATTGCGCCGATTTCGATCTTTCTGTTCAGTTGCCGGATTTGGGTATTGGGGCACAGAGGAAGGATGACCGACGACCCCGTTGCGTTCGCGTTGCGTGACCGCGTCAGCATCGGTCTCGGCCTTTTTGTCGCCGCGGCCATCTTGTTGGCGTTGTGACCGGCTTCCTCTCTCGTTCCGACATCCTGCCCTGGGGCAGGATACCCCG
The DNA here is from genome assembly GCF_964252615.1 of uncultured Bradyrhizobium sp. Taxonomy (NCBI): domain Bacteria; kingdom Pseudomonadati; phylum Pseudomonadota; class Alphaproteobacteria; order Hyphomicrobiales; family Nitrobacteraceae; genus Bradyrhizobium; species uncultured Bradyrhizobium sp. The sequence continues at coordinate 40,512 of NZ_CAXUNQ010000027.1, read as the reverse complement.
CACCCACATTCGCATGGCCCGTCCGTCATTCCATGACGAACTTGACGGGTTGGTCGCCGATGGCTCGCGCGGACCAAACCACCTCCTGGCTTCGGGATTGCGGCGGTCGTACGGGGACAGTTGCATCAACGGCGGCGGCGCGATGATCGACATGACCGGTCTCGATCATTTCGTCAGTTTTGATCGTTCAACCGGGCTGTTGGTCGCCGAAGCCGGCGTCAGCTTGGCAGACATTCTGAAGCTCGTGGTTCCCGCCGGTTATTTCCTGCCGGTTACCCCCGGGACGAAATTCGTGACGCTTGGCGGGGCTGTGGCTAACGATATTCATGGCAAGAATCATCATCGCGCCGGGACGATCGGTCGATGGATTCGCCGGCTCGATTTGATCCGCAGCGATGGCGTCGAGCGTTCGCTCTCGCGGGAGGACACGTCGGGCGCTTTTGCGGCGACTGTCGGAGGTCTTGGGCTCACCGGCGTCATTACGCGCGTCGCGCTGGAACTCTTGCCCGTCGCCAGTTCCAACATGGAGGTCCAGACGATCCCGTTTCGCAACCTTTCGGAATTCTTCGCTCTCGCTGCCGAAAGTGAAGCCACCTATGATTATACCGTTGCCTGGGTCGACTGCCTGGGGAAGGGCACCACTCTGGGTCGTGGTATTTTAACGCGGGCTCGCCATGGTAACGACGGGCAGTTGCGCGTTGCTCCAACCGCAGCGCCGTCGGTTCCGTTCGATGCTCCCGGCTTTTTGTTCAATCGCCTGTCGCTGTCCACATTCAACCAGATTTTTTATCATGTTGCCGGCCGGCCTCGACGGACAATGATGTCCTACAATCGATTTTTTTATCCCCTGGACGCGATAGGAAGTTGGAACCGGCTTTATGGCCGGCAAGGCTTCTATCAGTATCAAAGTGTACTCCCGGCCGGCAATGCCGAGCCCGCAACCGCGGAAATGCTGCGCATGATAGCCCGAGCCGGGCAGGGGTCATTCCTCGCGGTACTCAAGACGTTCGGTGATTTGCCCTCGCCGGGTTTACTGTCGTTTCCCATGAAGGGCACGACGCTGGCGCTGGATTTCGCCAATCGCGGTCCGTCCACCCTGTCGCTGCTTGACGAGCTCGATGCGATTGTCCGGGAAGCCGGGGGCCGGCTCTATCCGGCCAAGGACGGCCGCCTCCCGTCAGCGCTGTTCCAGGCGGGCTATCCGGCGCTCGAACAGTTTAAAGCCCATATTGATCCTGGAATGTCCTCCACGTTCTGGCGGCGGATGAACTTATGACGAGCAACGGCCCGCTTCGCGTACTGATGTTAGGCGCCGGGTCAGGCATCGCACAGGCCACCGCGCGGCTTTATGCCGATGAAAACGCGGTCCTCGGACTGGCCGGGCGCAATGCCGGGCGTCTGGCGGGGATCGCCGACGACTTGCGGGCGCGGGGAGCGACCCAGGTCGAGACGTTTGATGTCGATTTCACGACCGCACCGGTTCTACCGACGCTTGCCGCCATGGCCGACAGGCTGGGCGGGGTGGACCATGTCATTCTGGCCTATGGCGTCTTGGGCGAGCAGGCGCTTGCTGAGAGGGACCCGACCTTGGCGCAGTCCATTATCGACGTGAACTTCGGCTCGGCGGCCGTCTGGACGCTGGCCGTGGCCGCGCTGCTGGAGAGGCAGGGAAGGGGGTCCCTGGTGGTTCTGGGCTCGGTCGCCGGCGACCGTGGGCGGCGCGCCAACTATATCTACGGAGCAGCCAAGGCCGGCCTTTCGACGCTCGTGGAAGGCATCAGCCACCGCTTTCACAGAACCGGCCCGCGGGCAGTTATCGTCAAGCCGGGGCCGACCGACACGGCGATGACGGCCGGAATGACGAAGGGCGGCCCGTTGTGGGGAACCGCCGAAGCCGTCGCGGCCGTGGTGCGGAAAGCTGCCGATGCCGGCGGCCCGGTGGTCTACGCGCCGGCGCGCTGGCGTTGGATTATGGCGATCATCCGCATGATTCCAGCGCCCGTTTTCAACAGGATGAATTTCTAGCCGCGATGCGAAAGATAGTCATCACCGGGGCCGCCGGCCTGGTCGGGCAGAACCTCGTGGCGCGTTTGAAGTCGCGGCCTGATCTGCAGCTCATCGGTATCGACAAGCATGCAGCCAATGTGCGTTTATTCCGCGAGGTACATCCGGACGTCCACATCATTGAAGCAGATCTCGCTCGAGCGGGAGAGTGGGCAGACGTCTTTGCGGATGCCGATACCGTGATCATCAATCAGGCGCAGATCGGCGGCCTCCATCAGGCGGAGTACGAGGCCAACAACGTCATCGCGACAGGCGAGGTCCTCGCAGCGATCCGGACCCATGCCGTGCCTTATTTCGTTGGGATGTCGTCATCCGTCGTCAATTCCTCGGCGGATGACTTCTACACCCGGTCCAAGACCGCGCAGGAAAGGCTGTACGATAAAAGCAGGGTGCCGCACGTTACGCTCAGGCCGACCCTGATGTTTGGATGGTTCGATCGAAAGCACCTGGGCTGGTTGCGGCGTTTCATGGATCGTTCGCCGGTCTTTCCGATTCCCGGAGACGGCAAATTCACACGGCAGCCGTTGTTTGTCGGCGATTTGGTTTCGATCATCATTGCATCTGTCGAGCAGCGAAAAACCGGCACGTTCGACATCTCGGGGCTCGAACAGATTTCATACCGCGATCTCATCGCCATGATCCGTGACATCGTCAAGGCACGCGCGCGGATAGTTCATATTCCCTATTCCATGTTCTGGGCCCTGCTGCGGCTCTATGGCTGTGTCGATAAGAACCCGCCGTTCACGACCGGTCAGCTTGAGGCGCTCGTGATTCCGGAAATGTTTCCGATCATTGACTGGCCCAAGGAATTCGGTATCGCATCGACGCCGCTGCGCCGGGCTTTGGAAGACACGTATCTGGATCCCAGATTTTCTTCGATCACGTTGTCGTTCTAGGGGGCGGAGATGACCCGCATTGTCGTGCTGGGTGCCGGGCCGATGGGGCTCGCGGCTGCGCAACGCGCGGTCACACTCGGCCACGAAGTCGACCTGATAGAAGCCGACGGCAAGGTCGGCGGCATGGCGGCGCATTTCGATTTTTCCGGGACTTCGATCGAGCGTTTCTACCATTTCGTTTGCAGGTCGGATGCGCCGACGTTCGCGCTGATGAGCGAGCTTGGCATCGGTGACAGGATGCGTTGGGTCGATACCTCCATGGCCTATTATACCCACGGCCAGCTTCACAAATGGGGAGATCCGATAGCACTGCTGAGGTACCCGCATCTGACGTTACTCGAGAAAATCCGAACCGGCTTGCAGATGTTCTCGACGGCAAGGTCTGCAGACTTTCACCGCATCGAGCATTTGACGTCGCGGCAGTGGATCGAGCGCGGTTCCGGCACATCTGTTTACGACGAGCTTTGGAAGCGGCTGCAGGAACTGAAGTTCCATGAATTTGCCGACCAGGTTTCCGCCTCCTGGATCGCAACGCGTATCAAGCGCATCGGCAACTCGCGCAAGTCGATGTTGCAGGAACAGCTTGGCTACATCGACGGCGGGTCGGAAACGCTAGTAGCGGCGATCGCCGGCGACATCAGAGGCAAGGGCGGCCGCATCCATTTACGGACACCAGCCGAGCGCGTGATCGTGGACCACGGCCGCGTCGCTGCCGTACGCGCCGGCGGCCATAATTACGCGGCCGATGCCGTGATCTCGACGGTTCCGATCCCCCTGGTAAACGGGCTGATCCCAGACCTGCCGCAAGACTGGAAGGACAAATACGCGGCGATCCGCAACATCGGCGTGGTCTGTCTTGTCTTCAAGCTGCGCAAGTCGGTGACGCCTCATTTCTGGGTCAACATCGTCTCCGACGATATCGATATTCCGGGAATTATTGAATTTTCCAATCTGCGCCCGGTCGGCGCCCCGATCGTATATGTTCCGTATTACATGCCGGTTACTCATATGAAATGGAAATGGACGGATCGGCAGTTCATCGAGGAGGCTTTTGGTTATATCAAGCGCATCAATCCCAGCATCGGTGACGACGATCTGATTGACGCCAAGGCAGGTCGCTTGCGCCACGCCCAGCCGATTTGCGAGCCCAACTTCCGCGACAAACTTCCGCCGGTCCAGACGCCGGTTGGCGGGCTGCAGGTTGCCGATACATGCTACTATTATCCGGAAGATCGCGGGGTCGCGGAAAGTATTCGATTGGGACGTCGCATGGCCGAGAATGTACGCAACGATCCTTCGCGGGCAGTTGCGGGAAACATATGAACGATCTGGCAAGTATTTATAAGTCGCGGTTTTCAAACACGGGCCTTGAAAAGAGGAACCGGGTTTGGAAGATATTGTGCGAAGAGTTCTTTCAGCAGCACGTGCCGCCGCAATCCACCGTGCTCGATCTGGCGTGTGGTTATGGGGAATTCATCAATAATATAAAAGCGGCCCAAAAATACGGGGTCGACCTGAATCCGGATGCAGCGGCATATCTCTCGCCCGAGGTTAATTTCAGGCTCGCGCCAGCCTGTGATCTTTCGCATATTGCAGACAACAGCCTGGATCGCGTCTTCACGTCTAATTTTCTCGAACATCTGCCGGATAAGGCTGCCTGCGACACAGTGCTCAAGGAGGTCCGGCGTACGCTGAAGCCCGGCGGCAAATTCATGATACTGGGCCCGAACATTCGATACGCCTACAAGGAATATTGGGATTACTACGATCATTGCCTGGCGCTGTCGCACCTGTCGCTGGTCGAAGGTCTTGTGCTTGCCGGCTACGAGCCGGAGAGCGTGACGGATCGTTTTCTGCCATACACCATGAACAATGCGCGACCGGCAGCCGATTGGATGGTCCGGACCTATCTGCGGATACCGTTGCTGTGGAAGGTGCTGGGAAAGCAGTTCTTTGTCATTGCGCGGAAATGAGAGGAGATGGTGAACCGGTACAGCGGCGCGCGAGATGCCTGATGAACAACCGCTTCGCACGTTTTTTCCTTGTCGGCGCGGCGGCGGCGGCGGTAAATATTCTTGGCCGCGTCTTGATTTCCTGTTTTGTGCGATTTGAATACGCGGTAGCGCTGGCCTTCCCGGTTGCACTGACGTTTGCTTTCGTCATGTCGCGGGTTTTTGTCTTTGAAGCCTCCGAACGTCCAGTTTGGAAGCAATATCTTCGCTTTTGGCTCGTCAATCTTGTCGCGCTGATTCAGGTTTGGCTTATCAGCATCGGTCTGACCTACTGGCTCTTTCCAGCGGTCGGGTGGACCTTTTACCCGGAACTGTGTGCGCACATCATCGCGGTATGTAGCCCGGTCCTGACCAGTTACTATGCGCATAAGGTCTTCACTTTTAGCGGGAAGAGCGGGTGACGTAGACGTCCGGCCGATCGTGGCGACGATTGTCAGAATAGACCAGCGCAGGCCGGCGCGGAACATTCAACGACAAGATGCCGAAGGCTGGCAATCCCGGAAATTGACCATTTAGGGCGAAATATGTAGTGGTGTCATGGGTCCGCCGAAATCGAAACGGGGTGAGCAGGTCGAGTTATCCGCGACCTGCCGATGAGAGTGGCAATGCAAATCGAACGGCTGGAAATTCCGGACCTTCTGTTGGTGAAGCCGGCTAAGCACGGCGATCACCGGGGCTTTTTTTCAGAGACTTTTCGCGCGGACGTCTTGGTCGCCCACGGCGTAGAGGCCATCTTCGTGCAGGACAATCACGTTCATTCGGAACAAAAAGGTGTTCTCCGGGGCCTGCATTTTCAGGTGCCGCCGCATGCGCAGGGCAAGCTCGTGAGGTGCATGCGGGGGGCAATTCTCGACGTCGGCGTCGACATCCGGGTCGGGTCACCGACCTATGGACGGCATGTCGCAATTGAACTGTCGGCGGCGAACTGGCATCAGTTGTGGATACCGCCGGGCTTCGCCCATGGTTACATCACGCTCGAGGACGATTGCGAAGTCATCTACAAGGTCACCGACTATTACGCGCCCGAATGCGATCGGGGCATCGCATGGGACGACCCGGCCTTCGGGATCGATTGGCGTCTACCGGCGTCGGAGGTTATTTTGTCGGACAAGGACCGGCAGCAACCCCGTCTCGCCGATGCCGCGGCTGCTTTTCAGTTTGTTCGTTAGAGGAGTTGGTTGATGCGGGTTCTTGTTACCGGAGGCGCCGGCTTTATCGGATCCGCGGTGTGCCGACACTTCATCCTGGATCTCGGATACGACGTTGTGGTCGTCGACAAGATGACGTATGCGGGGAATTTGGCGTCGCTCGCCCCGGTCGCTTCCAGTCCACGCTACGCCTTCGAAAGGCATGATATTTGCGATGCAAGCGCGATGGGCGGAATTTTCGCCAGGTATCGTCCCGACGCGGTCGTCCATCTCGCCGCTGAAAGCCATGTCGATCGCTCGATTTCCGGCTCGGATGTGTTCGTCAAGACGAACGTCCTCGGAACCTTCACGCTTCTTGAGGCGGCGCGAACGTACCTTGGGTCGCGCCGCAAAGGCGCGGAAGCCGATTTCCGCTTCATCCATGTGTCGACCGATGAAGTGTACGGTTCACTGGGAGAGCACGGGCTGTTTACGGAGACGACGCCGTACGATCCGAGTTCTCCCTATTCCGCCACCAAAGCGGCTTCCGACCATCTCGCCAAGGCGTGGCAACGGACCTACGGACTGCCGGTGATCGTGTCGAATTGTTCGAACAATTACGGCCCCTATCACTTTCCGGAAAAACTGATTCCGCTGATCATCCTCAACGCATTGGAACGCAAGCCGCTGCCGGTGTACGGCGACGGCTCCAACGTGCGGGACTGGCTCTATGTCGAAGATCACGCGCGCGCGCTGGGCGTTATCCTGGCCAGGGGCCGTCCCGGCGAGACTTACAACATCGGCGGACGCAATGAACGGGCCAATATCGATGTCGTCCGCCAGATTTGTTCATGGATGGATCGCCTGCGCCCGGTCAATTCATCGCATCACGAGCATATTTCCTTCGTGACCGATCGGCCGGGGCATGACCAGCGCTATGCGATCGATGCCACCAAACTGGAAACCGATCTCGGCTGGCGCGCCCACGAAACGTTCGAGACCGGCATCGAAAAAACGGTTCGGTGGTATCTCGAAAATGCCGACTGGTGGCAGCCCTTGCGGGACAAGGTTTACAGCGGCGAGCGCCTCGGCCTCGTAAAGGCGTGAGGCATTGATGCGGCTGTTTGTCATCGGGGCGGAGGGGCAAGTCGCGCGCTCCCTGCGCGAGGTTGCGTCGCGCACCAACGATATCGTCTTCGGCTTCGGCGCGCGGCCCGATCTGGATCTGTTGCGCCCGGCCTCCATTGCGCAGGCACTTGCCGGGTTCCGTCCCGATCTGGTCGTCAATCCAGCCGCCTACACCGCCGTCGACAAAGCCGAATCCGAACCCGACCAGGCGTTCGCGATCAATCGCGATGGCGCGCGCGCGGTCGCTTCGGCGGCTGCCGATCGCGGTGTGCCCGTTATTCATCTCTCGACCGATTATGTCTTCGACGGTAAAAAGAAAGCACCGTATTCCGAAACCGATCCGGTGGAACCGCAAGGCGTTTATGGCCGGTCCAAGCTGGAGGGCGAACGGGCTGTCGCCGAGGCAAATCCCAGGCACATCGTGCTTAGAACGTCATGGGTCTACGCCCCGTTCGGCAGCAACTTCGTGCGAACCATGCTTCGTCTGAGCGCAGAGCGCGACCGGCTGCGGGTGGTGGACGACCAGTCCGGATATCCGACCTATGCCCCCGACATCGCCGGGGCGATCGTCACGATCGCGCGCCTATGGGCGGCCTCGGACTGGCACGCGAAATATTCGGGCGTCACCCATGTCGCCGGCCCGGATGTTCGCACCTGGTGCGGGTTCGCCCGGGAGATCGTTGCGGGGGCCGCAGCGCGGGGTGGGCGCCTTATTCCGGTTGACCCGATCTCAACTTCCGACTATCCCACGCCGGCGACGCGGCCGGCTAATTCCTGCCTGTCGAGCGAAAGGCTGGAAGCCATTTTTGGACTTCGGCTGCCGCCCTTGAAAAGTTCATTGGCCGATTGTTTGGACCGTCTCCTTCACTAGATTGGGGCATATTTTGAAGGGCATTATCCTCGCCGGCGGCAGCGGCACGCGGCTCTATCCGATGACCTTGGTTACCTCCAAGCAGTTGTTGCCGGTCTACGACAAGCCGATGATCTACTATCCGCTGACCACGCTCATGCTGGCGGGGGTCCGCGAAGTTCTGATCATTTCGACCCCGCATGACCTGCCGCTGTTCCAATCGCTGTTGGGCGACGGCGGCCAATGGGGCTTGTCGCTCTCCTACGCAGCGCAACCGCGGCCGGAAGGCCTGGCGCAAGCGTTCATCATCGGCGCCAAATTTGTCGAAGGCGGCTCATCGGCGCTGATCCTCGGCGACAACATTTTTTTCGGGCATGGCCTTCCGGATCTTTTGCAGAACGCGGTCTCCCGCACGGTCGGCGCGACGGTATTCGCCTATCACGTCGTCGACCCCGAGCGATATGGCGTGGTCGCGTTCGACCAGGCCGGGAAAGCCACCTCCATCGAGGAAAAACCGCAGCACCCGAAATCGAATTTCGCCGTTACCGGCCTTTATTTCTACGACCAGCAGGTCGTCGATATCGCCGCCAACATTCGGCCGTCCTCGCGCGGCGAACTGGAAATCACCGACTTGAACGGCGTTTATCTCGATCGCGGCCAGTTGTCGGTCGAGCGGATGGGTCGAGGATTTACCTGGCTGGATACCGGAACGCCAGATAGTCTGTTGGAGGCCGCCGAGTTCGTCGCGACCCTGGAGAGGCGGCAAGGCTTCCGCATTGCATGTCCTGAAGAAGTCGCCTTCAATCAGGGTTATATCGACATCGATCAATTGGAGCGGCTGGGTGTGGCGCTGGGAAAAAGCGATTATGCACAATATGTTCGCGATCTCGCATCAAGACCATGATTGCTGCATGTATTTAACGCCTTAGTGAAAGAATGCCCGATCCTGAGGAAAGGCCCCAGCTACGCGCGTCACACGATGGATCCCGCGAGCCTCAACTATCTGTCGTTGTAGTTGTCTATGACATTCCGCGCGAGGCGCCGCGGACGCTTCAGTCGCTGTCGGCAGGTTATCAGCGCGACATCGCACCCGGCGACTACGAGGTGATCGTGGTCGACAACGGCTCGGACCCGGCTCTCGATCCTGAACTGGTGGCGAGTTATGGGAGCAATTTTCGCCTGATCCGTGTCGCTCCGGCGTCGCCGTCGCCGGCGCACGCGGTCAATCGAGGCATTGCCGAAGCGCGCGGCGGCATCGTCGGCGTCCTGATCGACGGCGCGCGGATCGCAAGCCCGGGGCTGCTCCATTTCGCGCTGCACGGCGCGACGCTGTACGACAAGGCGGTCGTGGCGACCCTTGGCTGGTACCTGGGTTTCGACTTTCAGCGGTTCGCCATGCGGATGGGATACGATGCGGCGCAGGAGGATGCGCTGCTCGCCTCCATAAAATGGCCCGAAGACGGCTACCGGCTGTTCGAGATTTCGACGCTGGACGAATCGAGCGTCGAAGGCTGGTTCTGTCCCATCGCGGAATCCAATGCGCTGTTCCTGAAAAGAGAGCTCTGGGACACGCTGCAGGGGATGGATGAGCGTTTCGACGGCCCCGGGGGCGGGCTGCTCAATCTCGATATGTTCGATCGCGCTCTGGGGCTGCCGGGTGCGCAGCTCGTCATCCTTTTGGGGGAGGGGACGTTCCATCAACTGCACGGCGGCGTCGCAACCAACAGTCCCGCCGAACGGCTGCCGGAGACCTGGCAAAAATGGGCCTCACAATATGCCCGGATCCGGCAGCGCGCGTATCAGGTTCCAGCGCCCGGCAAGCCGCCCGCTTATATCGGCACCCTGTCGCGGCCGGTGCTGCTTCATTTCACCCGCGCGGCGGTCGATCCGATCCAGCGCCGGTCAGAGCCGCCCCTGGGGCCGGCGTTCGATCGGAACCTGTGGGCGATGACCCCGCCGAAGCCGGCCGGTGATCCGGTCGTTGCCGAACTGATCAACATGGCGCACCGGGAATTTTATGCAGGGCACTATCCGGCGGTCCTTGGCCTGGCCAACCTGGCCAGGAGCCGCGCCCCCGACGAGCCCGAGCCGCTGCGGTTGCTTTCTCTGGTAGCGAGCAGTCTGGATTACAGCCATCCGATCGAGGGCGATTACTTCGTCGCCATGGGTGACGCGTTCCGCATCATGCAAAACAGTGAACTGGCCGCATCCAATTATCGAAAGGCGTTGACGTTCGACCGCGACCTCGTCAAGGCGCATGTCGGCCTCGCCACCTTGCGGTTTCCGGGCGATTTTTATTACGAATGGCTGGAACGCTTTTATACGCTTCTGGAGCCTGAAACGGTGATCGAGATCGGCGTTTTCGATGGCCAGTCGATCGCCCGCGTGCGGCCCCCGACGCTGGCCATCGGCGTCGATCCGAATCCCAGGCTGGCATACCCGCTCACCGCCGAGACGCATATTTTCACCGAAACCAGCGACGCGTTCTTTGCCCGCCGCGGACCCGATTCGCTGCTGGCCGGACGGCCGGTTGGCGTCGGCTTCATCGACGGCCTGCATCTTTACGAGCAGGCATTGATGGATTTTATCAACCTGGAGCGCTACTGCGGGCCGCGTTCGGTCATTCTGTTCCACGATACCGTGCCGCTGGACGAGGCGACGCAGAAACGGGCGTGCGACACGAAATTCCACACCGGCGACGTCTGGAAGGTCGTGCCGTGCCTCAAGCATTACCGGCCGGATCTCGATGTCTTCACCATTGCGACGCCATGGACGGGACTGACCGTGGTGACCGGCCTCGATCCGGCATCGCGGGTGCTTGCGGAGAATTTCGACGAAGCCGTCGCGCGCTTCATCGAGGCGCCGTTCGCGGACATCCAAGACCGCCTCGACAGCGCGCTTAATATCGTTTCCAATGATTGGAGCGTCGTCGAAGCGCGCCTCAAGGCGCGCCACATTATTTAGCGTCTCGAGGCGGTTCGATGACAACCAGCGTCAATCGTGGCTATATTCCGGAGATCGATCAGATCAGAGGTTATGCCGCGCTGCTTGTACTGTTTTATCACGGACTGAACTTATTCTCGCAACAAATGCTGTTCGGAGTTCTTTATGCTCCGGCCTACAGACTTCAAACCATTAATCCAATCATGGCATTTGTATATGAAGGCCACAGCGGTGTCGGCCTTTTCATCGTGCTGTCCGGTTTTATCCTGACCATGGGATGTGTCGGCCGCAAGATTGATTACGGAAAATTTCTGTTGTCGAGAATTTTACGGTTGTATCCGCTATACGTTTTTTTTCTCGCCTTTGCGGTGTGCGCCAATCGGGACGGGTTTAATTTCTCAAGCATAGTGCAAACGTTGTTGCAATTCAGTAATTTTCCAGGAGGACCGGCAAGCAATTTGACAAGTATGTTCTGGGCAGTATCCGTCGAATTCCAGTGTTACCTCGTCTTTCCATTCCTGATTATGTTTTCGGATACGAGAGGCAACATATTTCTTTTGGGCGTCATGCTGCTGGCGCTTATTTTTCGGGCCTTGCTGGTATTGGACGGCGCCAATGCACGAGACCTGTCTTACTGGACGGTGGCCGGCCGTATCGATCAGTTTGTGTTGGGGATTATCGCGGCAAGAATCTATGTCCTGCACGACCTGCGTAGCGCGCTCAAGCCCTGGTGGGTATTGGTTTCGACGTCTCTCGTCGTCATTGCCATGTTCCTGTATCACCGGTCGGGCGGTTGGATTGTAACCGCGAATTGGAAGATTTTTTGGCCCCCGATCGAAGCCGCTTTCTGGGCGTTTTTCATCGTGACCTACCTGGCCGCCGGTCGGCTGATTCCTGCGATGATCGCCAAAATGGCGACCAGGGTCGGTGAGATCAGTTACTCGATTTACCTGGTCCATTTCATCGTTTCGATGCTGATCGTCAAATACCAATGGTTTACTCGGATCAGCGGAAACCCCTATTATGACGCGCTTATCACCACGCTCGTGCTGGCGGCGCCGATCACGATATCTATCGCCTCGCTGAGCTATGTGCTGATCGAAGCGCCGTTCCTGGCCCTGCGCAAGCCGTATATCGTGCCCCATGGCGATGGTTCGGTGCAGGCCGGCTGATTGCCGAGGATCACCGCACGGGACGCAAGTTCGGCGGATGGCGAGCCGTCATGTACACAATGCCTTTTCAACCATGAAATTTCCGATAACCAGGGCATCGAGGCCGCTCCTGAAAAAACTGGCCAAGGCGTGCTCGGGAGAATTGACCAAAGGTTCGTCGTCCAGGTTAAAGCTGGTGTTCAGAACGACGGGAATCCCGGCACGAGCATCCAGTGTCGTCAGAAGCCGATGGTACAGCGGGTTCGTCTGGCGGCTGACGGCTTGCGGGCGGGCGGAGCCATCGACATGCACGACGGCGGGTAGCCGGGCGACCCACTCCGGTCGGACTGCTCCCGCCATCAGCATGTATGGTGACAATACGCGCATGTCGAAAACGTCGAAAAAGCGCTCCTCCAGCACCGAGGGAGCCAGCGGCCGCCAGGACTCTCGCCGCTTGATACGATTGACCCGATCGAGGTTCTTGTAGTCGGCAGGGTTTGCCAGGATGCTCCGGGCGCCAAGCGCACGCGGCCCGGCCTCGGCGCGACCCTGGAACCAGCCGATGGCCTTATTGTCCAGGATCGCGGAAGCCGCAGCCTCGACGGAATCGACGTCGCGATAATTTATCTGCGCGGCGCGCAGCAAATCTCGGATGTCGTCATCCGTGTACTTCGGCCCCCAATAGGCATGATCGAAATCGATCGTACATGGACTGCCGGTAAGCTGCTCATGCGCCAGAATAGCTGCTCCTAGAGCCGTCCCGGCATCGTGGCTGGCAGGCTGAATGAAGATACGGTCCACGAATTCCTGCGCCGCCAATTTTCCATTGCCCGTGCAGTTGAGCGCGACGCCGCCGGCGAGAACGAAATTCCGGCTGGACGTGCGGGCGGCCAGATGTCGCGCCATTCTCAACAGCGAGCGTTCGTAATAGTGCTGCAGGGTGGAGGCCAGATTCTGGTGGCGTTTGGTGAGAGGTTCACGCGGATCGCGCGGCGTGTTCCCCTGCAGAAACGCCCGATAACGGCCCACATCCGGCAATCCGAAAGCATCGTCGCACCAATCCGGAAGCAACTGGCCATCCGGGGTTCCGTAGGAGGCCAAACCCATGGTCTTTCCTTCGCCGGAGTGAAAGCGGAAGCCGAGCTGCTGGGTGACCAGCCCGTACAGTTCGCCCCAGCTATTTTGGGGGCTTATCTCGCCGATCACCTGAAGCGGGTGGCCCCGACGCTGATATCCGAGAAGACCGCTCAAGCGGCCGCCCCAGCCATCTAGTGAAATCACGTTGGCTTCGTCAAACCCCGATGGCGTAAAGGCGCTCGCGGCATGAGCGAGATGGTGATCGTAGTGATACAGTTCGCCATACCGAACCAGATCTGTCTCCGTGCTCAAATGCACGGCGGGGATGTGGAGGGCGGTGGCCGGTAACCCGTCTGCAAGGTATTGCGCGATCGCCTCCGTCGTCAGGTCTCCTGCGTTTGGCCGTTCAAACCCGACGGCCGTCGCGTTTACGTCCGCAGCGGTCAGCCCCGCGTATCGAAGGCAGAATTCAACCGCCCTGTAGGGATGAACCCGCGGCGCATGTTTCAGCCGCGTGAATCGTTCCTCCTCCGCAAACGCGACCAGCTTGCCATCGACGAGCAAGCAGGCGGCAGTGTTGTGCGAGATCGGGTGCGTGACGCCGATGATGACCATTAATTGCCTCGTAAGCCGTATCAGCCTTTAGAGGCTTTCACGGAAAAATCCTAGCCGGGCCTTGCATCCACGTGCATCCTCTAGAGGATCGTCGTCTCGAACAGTATTGCAGGTAGGCCATTGTATTGTTTTTCACGGTACCAGGGCTGACGAGCCGATCGACAGGTTTCTCTCTCAAATTAATGAATTCAGGATTGACGCCCGCGATCAGCGGCTCTTAATGACATCGAATCCGCGAGGATTTCTCGGCTCAGAATAGTAGAGTCGACTTCGGATTTAGGCTGTTGGGGACGAAAATTGACCGGGTATTGGTGCATAGTATGGCGGTAAAACGGAGTGTCGGATATCTCGATATCTTCCGGCCGCATCCTTTGCTGGGCTGGTCGATGTCACCGAATCAGGAACGTGAAGTTTCGTTTCGAGAGGGCGTTTTCGAAAGCATTGGCGCGGACGGTTGGCGGCGAGTGGCTGGCGCTCCTGCTGCGGCATCTTCCAGAATCGCTTTCTATGGTTGCTCATTTACCTATGGCACCGCATTGCGTGACGAAGAAACCTTCGTTTCGTTGCTGCAGTCCAGGCTCCCTGACGCCATGATGCTGAACCGCGGTGCCGGCGGGTATGGAACTACGCAAAACTATCTTCAATTTCGCAATGACATAAAAAACCAATATATCGATGCAGCGGTTTTTTGCGTGATCAGCGATCATCGTTATCGGAACTATGCCCACCCAGTCTGGATGCGCCGCCATTTACTAATGCAATGGTACGAAATTGGCGTCGAGCAAATGCCGCGCGCACGTATCGATCGATCGGGAAAGGTCTGGATCGAATTTATTCCGATCTGGCAGCCAAGCCTGCTTCGGGAAAACTTCGACTTCATATTTCCGGACGAGTTCACTCTCGATCGTCTCACGATTGCCGTGTTGCAAGAGATACAGGACGTAGCTCGCACGCACGATATTCCGATACTGATTGCACTGCTCGACAGTGTGGACGATCCGTTTTCCGCGATCTTGCACGAGGCGATTCCATCGGCGCTGGACATCTCCACGCCTTACGATGGGGAACACACTTTTATCCCGCACGATATTCATCCCAATGTGCGGGCAAACGAAATCTTTGCGGAAAGGCTTTTTCCGCATGTTTCATCACTCGTTTCCGGGTTACGATGATGCCGCCTTACGTGCTTGGTATCTCGGCCTTGTTCCACGATTCTGCCGCGGCGCTGGTCAGAGGCCGGGAAATCGTTGCGGCCGCGCAGGAGGAGAGATTCACCCGCCGCAAGGGCGATTGGCGGTTCCCGCATGCCGCGGTCAACTATTGTCTGGGCTTAGTCCCTCAGGGTACGCCTGTTGCGGCGATCGCTTATTACGAAAATCCTATGTTCAAGGTGGACCGCATTATCTCCAATGCGATGGACGCTTACCCGCGAGGCGGCGCTATCTGGCCGGATACGCTGAGAACATTGAGGGCACTTAACTGCGAATTGCCGGCCTTGCTGCGCGCGTTTCAGACTGGAGATGACAATATCCATTTCGTGGATCATCATCGATCCCACGCTGCATCGGCCTTCTATCCTTCGCCATTTCCGCGGGCGGCGATTCTCGTTGTGGACGGAGTCGGAGAAAGAGCCACGACTTCCATCTGGCATGGTGAAAACGACTCGATCGAGCCCGTCCGGGAGATCGCGTTCCCGCATTCCTTGGGCCTGTTGTATAGCGCCTTTACCCAATACCTGGGCTTCAAGGTCAATTCCGGCGAATACAAGCTGATGGGTCTGGCGCCGTTCGGAAAACCGGTCTTTCGCGATCTGATCCGAGAAAATCTCATCGATGTCAAAGATGACGGATCGTTCGCGCTCGACATGAAATATTTTCGCTTTGCGACCGAGAGGACGTCCATCAGTCCGTTGTTTTCGGAGCTCTTTGGACAGCAGCCGCGCAGCCCTTCCGGCGTCATTTCCTCACACCATATGAACGTCGCGGCTTCGATTCAAGTGGTCCTCAACGAAGCCATGACTGGTTTGGCTGCGCTTGCGCAAAAGTTGACGGGAGCAAACGATCTCTGCCTCGCGGGGGGCGTTGCGCTGAACTGTGTGGCAAACAGTCACATCGCCAGGCAGGTTCCTGCGATCAGCCGGATTTGGATACAGCCTGCGGCGGGTGATGCCGGCGGCGCCTTGGGTTGTGCCTTGACCACGGCGATCAAGCTCGGACGCACGAACAGCACGAAGGCGGCCCCGGTTGACAAGACCTCCGACGGGATGATGGGGGCTTTTCTCGGACCCGAGTACACCAGCGATGAAACACGTTCGGCGCTGGAGGCGCACGGCGTTGCATATGAGCTGATCGGTGAAGAAGAAGAGCTGACCGCCCGCGTTGCTGAGGCGCTGGCCGGCGGTCTGGTGATCGGCCATTTTCATGGACGAATGGAATTCGGGCCGCGTGCGCTTGGCAACAGATCAATCCTCGCCGACCCGAGGCCACCGACGATTTTTAGCCGTGTCAACCAGCAAATAAAAGGCCGGGAAGGATGGCGTCCCTTCGCGCCCGTCGTTCTTGCCGAAAAGGCCGCCGAGATATTCGATCCGCCAATCGACAGTCCCTACATGTTGTTCGTCTCCGAAGTGAGGGAGAACCTCCGCGGTGGTCCTACGATTGCCGAGTTGCGCTCTCAAGGTTTGGACTCGCCGGTCGATCTGGCAAAGGCGGTGAGATCGCAATTCCCGGCCATCACGCATTGCGATTACAGTGCGCGGTTGCAATCCGCACATCCGGAACAAAATCCAAGACTTCATCGAATCCTGACTCGTTTCTTTCAACTGACAGGATGTCCGCTGCTTCTAAACACGTCATTCAATGTGCGGGGCGAACCGATTGTTTGCTCGCCTGTCGATGCGATCCGGTCTTTTCTTAACTCAGGCTTAGATTGGCTCGTGCTCGACAGTTACGTCGTAAAAAGACAGGATTTGACCGAAGCGCAGCGAAGCATGGTGGGGAGCATCGTATATCATGCGGATTGATGCCGTCGATAAAATCGAGCTTCTTGTTGAATTATTCGAACGGCATGCGGAAGCAAAGGATGATAAAGCATGCCCGTTTCCGACCAACTCTCAATTCATGTCGGTACCGTGCGAATCAAGATCGGAGACGACGACGCTCGCGGAGATGTTGGCGGAAGCTCCCAGTATTCTAGAAGTTTTCAGCCACAACTGGCACCGCCGAAACGACCTTCGCCATGTTCCAATCGACCGCCTCGTTCGATTTTTAGCGGAAAACGCTGAAAGCATCGAACGTGATACACCGCGGTCGGCCAAGCTGCTTCATTATGTATATCCCATTGTCTGACACGCAGTCGATTCGAACAAAAACTCCGGACGCTGTAGCGTCCGGAGTTCATCTTCCAGCTTTTAAAGAGGAATTAGTTTAGAATAAGCCCACCCGAATTCACAGGAGCGAGCGGCGTGCCATCGGTGCCGTTGCCGACGATCTGATTGTTCTTGAAGGACTGCACCGTTGCACCGACGTTGCTTACTCCGGTACCGTTGTTGGAAATCGTATTGGAGCCGAGCCGCAACGATGCTTGAGCACCGGCGGCGGCAGCGCCCGAGTTGAGATTGAAACTCATAGTGCTGCCCGTAACCACTGCCGAGTTCGCTCCGCCCGAACTGGAGAGTCCAACACCGCTATTAGAGCTGGCACTCATAACGCTGTCCTTTACGTTCAGGTTGGCCGTGCCGCCGCCGCCCGACCCGTCCATGAAGATACCATTTGTGTTAGCTTCGAACTGAACCCGGTTCACAGACACGTTGGCGCCTGCTCCGCCGGTCGGCTTAATGAGAAGGCCGGCATTGCTGATCGTGCCGCCATTGTCCGTAATATAACTGTCGGCTACCAATACCTGCGCCAGCCCAGAGCTGTTAGCGACGAGGATGCCGTTGCCGTTGCTGCCGCCGCTGGCACGGCAGTTGCGGATCTGCGTCTTGTGGATGTGAAGCACGACGCCGACATTGATCATCTCGATGCCGTTGAGGCCGGTGCCGATGCATTCAATGTCCTGGCCCTTCAGCGTGACGATGCTGCCGGCCGGGGCGCTGACGATGAAGCCGTTGACGCCAGCGGAAAGCACGCCGCCCTCGGTATAGTCGCAGACCACGCTGATCGACTTGGTGATGGTCAGGGTGCCGAAGCCGCCGGGATCGAGGCAGTTGATTTCGCCGTTGACGGCGGTCTTGGAAATCGCGCCTGCATAGGTCTTGCAGGGCGCCGTGCGGCTGCACGGGTTGGCGTCGTCGCCCACGCCCGAAACCCAGGTGCGGGTGGCCTGCGCATGGGCAGGGGCTGCGAAAAGCAGCGGCGCGAACGCCAGCCCTAGCGCAGCAATCGATAGTGCAATCTTTCTCATCTTAAAAACCTCCCAATGTTAAGTTCACATCATCTGCATACGCTGCGAACATTTCTGGATGATGTCAGGTGCGTTTCAGCAGTTTTTCCGGACGGTATCGGGGTTATTTCAGCAATCATGCAACTAGAAGTAGGTAAAAACGTCCGAAAAATAAGCTGAATGCAACTTTACTGATCCGCTTCTGACGGGTCAATGAATTTTCATTGCGCGATTTGGTCGCTGTACAACGTCGAGTTCCCGGAAAACACGAACCCCGTGCAACCAAGTGGCGCCACGACATTGGCCCAGCCGATCATCTCGATCGCGGGTAATCGTTTTAATTCAGCGTCGGGTTATCGACGTGCTATCGCCGCGAGCTTCGCACATACGTGGTCGCATATTCGAATCCCGCTTTGGCAGCCGCGAATGGAATGATTCGTTCGAGCGCATGCAGCAATGTGCCGTCGATCGGCAACGGCTCCATCGGAAAATCGGCGTCGCGCAGATCGAGCCGGATCAACGGTTTCAAGGCGGCCGGCCGCGCCCAGAACATCGTGCCGACCGGGAAGTCGAAATGCAGCGGAAGGGGCTGCGGGAGCTGCATCCGCGCGGCGAGATGTTCGGCGATCTCAAGGTTCTCGTCCCAGCCGTTCAGATTCGGATCCTCGGCAAATACCAGCCCGACATGCGGATCTTCAGCGAACACGCGCAATATCGTGTCGGCCATCGCGAACTGTCCGCCGATCAGGTGTTCCCACGCGAAGTTACGCCAGCGATCCCCGGTGGTGCTTTCAACATGCAGGCTGCGTTTGCCATGAAAGTGGCCGACAACGTCGTAGGCCGAATAAAGGCCGTCCCGCAATCCCTGAAGAAAGGGCGCGAGATCGCGGCCGCGATTGCTTCCGACCGCGATCTCGACATGTCGCGTTGCGGATTTTGCGACGATGTCTGCGATCTCGTCGGCCTTCGCTTGCGTCGTCGTCGTCAAGAACAGATCGAAGGCGTGTCTGTTCTGGTTCAAGCGGCGGATAAAATCAGGCAGCAAATCGGGATAATGAAAATGGCCGTGCACGGCAATCCGGCCGGGCCTGGTCGGAACGATGTCGTCCGCGGTCGGGGTTATGACCCGGTGCGTCCATCGCCCGGACGGACGTCCGTTGCGCGCGAAATGGGCGAGCGGGTTTTCCGGTCGTTGCGGATCGAACGCCGGATTCTCGCACGCATAGATGAGCGGGTTGAATCCTTCCAACGGCCTTCGCATGAACGTGCCGGCGAGCACCTGTTTCCACGGCGCAGCCAGCCTGGCGTCGGCGAGGTATTTCCAAACCCCTGCCTCGGCGCTCCATGAATCCGAGTCGTAACCAAAATGGAGGTCCGGGTTGAAGGCTCCGTTTTGCAGAACGGTATTTTGGTCTTCCCTGAGTTGCGCCAGCGACCGACGGGCGCTGGTCCCCAGTTCGTCGAGCGCCTTCACATAGGTTTCCATGTTGAAGTTCCGGCGGGCGATCTCGGCGACGGCCATCGAGGCCCTGCGCAGCTTCGCGGGGTCGGTGACGAGGCTGCAGATCACCTTGGCGGCGGCGTTCGTGTCGAGGTGAGGAACGACGAGGTCGCGGGTTTCATCGCGGTTCGAAAGAAGCTCGGCGAACCCGGTGGTTTGATCGAAGCAAACCACCGGGATTCCCCGCAAGGCCGAATCGATGGCGACGTTCGGCAACGGATCCAGTCGCGACGACAAGAAGAAGACATCGGCGCGATCATAGGCCGGACCAAGATCGTCAAGCTCGCCGAGCAGCTCGACGTCGCCGTTCAATCCGCTTTCGTCGAGCTGCTGCTTCAACGCATCGAAGTATGGCTGATCAAACGAATAATGCGCGCCGACCCAGGCAAAGCGAACGCGGCGGTCCGGCAGCATGTGCTTGACCGCGGCGGCCGCGGCGATGAAAAGGTCCACTCCCTTCCGCATCGTCACGGTTCCGATGCCGATCACGCAGAATTCCCGGTCGGAGTTTTTCCGCGCCGGCGTTGCCGCAACCAGAGCCGAAGTTTCGTGCCGTTCGGCAGCGGCAAAGGGAAGTTTCGACGGTCCCTGCGGCAGGATCTTGAAATCCCGCGCCTGCAAGATCTTGTAATCGGCGGCTGCCGCATCGGCGACGATCCGCGCGGAAAAAACAATGGTCGAGGCCATCTTGAAAAGTCCATGGAGCATGCCGACCGGCCTGTAGGCGCTGGAAAATTCGTGCACCAGCGCCACCACGGGAATGCTCAGCGCTTCCAGTTCGGCAACGATAAATCTGCTCTCGACGGTATTGGCTATCGCATATTTGGGAGCATAATTATCGTAGATCTGACGCGCCAGCGCCTCGATCTCGCGGGGCTTCATCGGAAAATCGTCGGCCAGACATACGACGGCGGAGGCGATCGTCTCGAATGCGGAGCGCAGCGGGCCGCCGCGTTTCAACAGCACGACGACGTCGTAATGCGCGCGGAAATCGCGCGCCAGATTCCAGGCCAATATGGGCGCGCCGGTTCGCGTGGCTTCGTGAACGATCAAGAGGATGGTTTCGCGGCCGGGTTTTATCTCCGCCTTCGGAAAGGCGAGGCCGTCAGCTTTCGGGGTGGAGAACCGTCTTGAGATCCGGTCGGCAACGCCAAGAACCCTCCTGGCCAGCCGTTTGGCCCATGGCGGCAATTTCCTGGCTAACCGCCTGACCGGCCCGTCGTCTCGCCAAATTGACATGATGAATTTTCGCTATGCAGTATTTGAGCCACAGACCTGAGCGCCGATATTGCGCTTTCTTCCCGCTTTTAGAGCATCATTCCCCCAGTGCTCAAGCTGCCTTATTCGTCTCGCCCGGCGCGCATGCACGAAGAGCCTCCGCTCGCCGTCACGAAAGGATCCGCCGTCGCGAGACGTGACTGGATTGCCCGCGCGCGGAAAAACCCTCCAACACACACTTTTTCCGGATTGTATTCCAACAATCCGGACTGCATAACGGGCGCGCCGAAGTTCTGGTATTTCACGGAAATAAGGGCTGCCGGGCGCCGCGACCGCAGAGCGGGCGTTCCAGTCTCAAGCAATTACCCTCAGTTTAGCGGATGAAACAGCTCAGAATGTTCTGGAACGCGCTGATAAGGACCGAAGGAATTCGAGCATCTCTGATCCTGGCTCTGATCCTGAATGTCGTTTTTTTTCCCGCGCTATGGGGTGGCAAGACGCTGCTGATGAGCGCGCGTGACGCACCTTCCATAATGCAGTCCGGAGCTTACCAGCAGGACCGGCCGGCGGGGGGCATCAGTCGGACATCGGACGCCGGCGCGCCTGCGTGGCAATCGGAACCCTGGTTGAAAATCGTATGCGATCAGTTTGAAAAAGAGCACAACCTTCCGCTGTGGAATCCGTACAGCGCCTATGGAACTCCCTTAGCGGGCGCCATGCTTGCACAGCCGTTTTACCCGTTGAGTTTCCTCATCTGCATTCACCCCACGGCATGGACATACGACTTTCTGGTTGTCGGCCGGCTGCTTGTAGGCGGCTCGCTGACTTTCTTCTTCGCGTCGTTGTTCCTCGGCTTCCGCCCTTCGCTCTTCGCCGCGATCGCTTTTATGCTTTCCGGCTACTTCACGCTCTACATGGATATGCCGCATCTGAGCGTCGAGGTGCTGCTTCCCGGACTGTGTCTGACGTTCGAGTTATTGCTCCGCAAAAACTCGTTGGCCGCCGTAGCCGGAATTGCGGCCATGGTGCTACTGAGCGCGATCGGCGGTATGCCGGAGTCCATGTTCTTAACAGTGTCATTTGGATGTTGCTATTTCCTCTTCAGGCTCGCGGGTGTTGCGGAATTCCGGCAGCGAGTCTTCGTTCACCTCGGAATGGCAGCCGCGGGGTTGGTACTCGGTTTCGCCCTGGCCGCTTTTCTTCTGCTTCCCTTCTTTGAGTTTATGCGTCTCGCACACGACACTCATCAAGCTGCTAATTTGGGCGGGCATGCGCGTGGGTTAGATTTCTTCGAGAACGGGCGCGCATCCATCACCTATCTGCTTCCTTTGATCTTCGGCCCGGTCGGAAATTCCATCCTGGGTACCGGCTGGACGGGGGTCACCGGCTACTGGGGTGTCGTGCAATGTCTTTTCGCGATACTGGCTCTGTTCAGCTTGTTTCTCTCCTCGCAGAGTTCGCATTTCAATACACTGAAATCTTTAACGTTATTTTTCTCAATCTTTTTGGCTCTCATGCTGCTTAAGCGGTTCGGTCATCCAGCCATCAATTGGATAGGAAGTCTTCCGCTGGCGGACCTGATCGTATACCCGAAATATTTAGAGCCGCTGATGGCATTCTGCGTCGCCATGTTGGCGGGTATTGGATTTTCCGTGTTCGTTGAAGGAGGGACGAAGTTCCGCTATTTCATTATATTCGCTACCACGGTTATAGTGCTGATCGTGATGTTCGCGTTGGCGGGCTGGTCCCTCCCGTCGGTGTTGGAGCTTAAGCAACACGCGGCAGTCTACTACCTGAACGTGCTGGCGGGGGTGCTTGTAGTGCTGGCGGCGGTTATGCTGCTGTTGTCCCCGCTGCAGCGATCCAAACGGATATCCTGGGCGTTAATCGGTTTGCTTTCCATCGAACTGTCGTTCAACTTTGTCGTGCCCAGCTTTTATCTATTCAGCGCGTTGCCCTCCGTGAATATGTCGCCTTTTGCCGGGGCTCCTTACCTGGACTTCCTTAGGACACGAAACACCGAGCACGATCGGGTATTTGGTCGGGAGGGATTCCTTTATCCCAATTGGTCAGGCGTGTTTGGACTGGCGGATGTGCGAACTCTCGACGGCATGTTTTACAAGCGATACATGACGTTCATACGTAATTTCTTGCTCAAACCGGGTGATGAAGGACGCATGAGTGGAGATTTGGCAGATCGTTTCACAGGAGCGGAAGCAAACTATGCCTACGCCTTCGATAGTGAAATCGAGAAGCGGTTTCTGGCGCTCTCTTCGGTGAAGTATTTGATAAGCGGGAGCGAATACGGTGACTCTTCCGAGGTGCGGGACGAAATCGTTGCTCAACATCGCGATGACAACGTTTGGGGATTTGGCATGGGCACGTTCGGAGTGGGGCCGGGCCAGTCCCCTATGGGCGTGTTCCAGCATGCCCCTTCCAGCCGAATTTCTTATAAGACAATCATCGATCCCAAGCGGTCGATGTTCGAAGGAGTGGCGGTCATTAAGCCGGAGGCTCATGACAAGAGTGATGGCGTAGGTTTTCTGCTCGAGGTCAGGACCGGCGGACATACCGAGACGCTGTTTTCCACCTTGCTTAATCCTAAAGATATTCCCGCGGACCGGGCCGGACGACAATTCCAGGTGGACTTGACGCCATATGCTGGAAAGCATGTCGAGCTTCTGTTTTCCACGGATCCGGGCCCGAGCGGAAGCAACGCCTATGACTGGGCGGGATGGACACGACTGCACTTTGTCCCGGCCCCAGGCGCGGAAGCGGATGGGTCCGCGTTCGTTTTCAAACAGGTGTATGAGAGCGAAGTCCGCATTTATGAAAACGACCAGGTACTGCCGCGAGCCTCGCTGTTTGGTGCGGCCGAGGTGCTACCGGATGACCTCGTGTTGAAGCGGCTTAAGGAGCCGTCTTTTCGCCCCAACGCAACGGTCCTCTTATCCGCGGAGTCACTTTCGGACGAGGATTTAGCAAGGGTTCGTCCGCTAACCGAGGCCCGCGAAGGCCGGGTCGCAAAGGCGCGGATCGCATCCTACGATTCCCAGCGCGTGGTGATCGAGGCGGAGACTAGCGCGCCGGGTGTGCTTATGCTCAACGACACGAACTATCCGGGCTGGCGCGCTACCGTCGACGGCAAGCAAACGTCTGTGCTGCAAGCAGACTATTTGTTTAGAGGCGTCATCGTGCCTGCGGGCAAGAGCATCGTCGAGTTCTCCTACAAGCCGACGTCTTTCCGATTAGGGGCAGCGATTTCCGCGGTGGCCCTCGTCGTCCTGGCGGCTGCTGCGGCGCTTTTGCGTCGCCGAAAGCGATTGTACCGCCCATCTTCGGCCCTATCCAGCCGGTGAGGTGATATCCGCCTCGAACGAGGCAGGGATCGGACCCATCGCCACTCCGCCGTTGAAATCTCAGTCCGATCGAGACGAAGGAAAAGCAATCCAATCCGGTCCCGTTTCCAAGGAAAATCGGCCGAGTTGCGTCTCATCCCGTTTGATTTTTGGTATTATATTACCTGATATCCCGGATGAATCGGATATGAATTAGCTGAAATTACTTCACCAAAGCACGACCCGGCATCGATTATTTGATGAGTTTTCCAGCAACCTTCCACCTGAGGTTCAACGATGCTAGGTGATCCGAGACGCTTTGTTTACGCATGAAAACCTCCTGCATAACTGGAAGGTCGAGATGAAGAGTATCGATTCAATTTACTACCGGGATGCTGGCTCGATCAGAACCGCTCGCGGCGTGTCGGCAAGGGCCAGAAAGGCGATGTATGATTTGTTTATCAGCGAATTTGCACCCGATCATTCTGTTTCTATTTTAGATATTGGAGTCTCGGAGGAGGATGGCCTGGAAGCCAACATGCTCGAGCAACAATATCCATGGCCTGGCCAAATCACCTGTGCAGGACTTGGAGATGGCGCCGCTTTAAGAAGCGCTTTTCCGAAGGTTTCATATGTCAGCATCTCGGCGGGTGAACGACTTCCATTCCAAGACGGACAGTTCGACATTGTTTGTTCTAACGCTGTCTTAGAGCATGTTGGCGGACCAAGCGAGCGAGCGTTCTTTTTAGCTGAAGCTCAGCGCGTCGCTAGCTCGGCATTTATCACAGTGCCGAATGGATGGTTTCCAATCGAGCATCATACGGCGGTTCCACTGTTGCACTGGAATCCAAAATTTTTTCGGTTTCTCCTAAAACGAACGCGGTTCTCCTATTGGACGACCCCTCGAAATGTGGAATTTCTGAGCGAGGCATTGCTGGCCAAAGAGTGGAAAGGTAAGAAGACACTGAAGATTTGCAAAACGGGCATGTATTTAGGGCCTCTGAGCTCGAATCTTGCCTTGATTATTCGCTAAGCGAATCGGCGCGATGCGTTTGACATCGTTGGATCAGCCTTTGCCCCCACGGGTGGTGTCCAGATGACCATTCTGTAGATGCAAGACACCATTGAGACGTGATCTCGGAAGCCTAAAAACCTAGCTTGCCGGGCTGGTAAGCTCGGATCACCTGTGCTAATCGCCTGCAGGTTTTTTGCTTCCATTCGGCTAGATCGGTCCGAAGAGAGGAGCCACCTCCACCGGAATCCAATCTATGACCTGCTCAGTGGCTAGCACAGACATAATCGCGGAACATCATCTGTCGCGTTCGACGGCATGGAGCACCCTCTTCAACCATTACGAGGCTGCCTTCGTTCGTGCGAATGGCGTTGAACGTAAGAGACTGGCGTTTACATTCGGCGGCGTTGGAATCGAGGAACTCCGTCGAGAAGTAGGCGTCCGAACGGCTGCTTCTACGTGGGGCGACCTCCTCCTTCTTGATGTTCACCTCGCCTTCGATCAGTATGATCGCGCGCGGGAGCATTTGGCCGAAATCCTTTTTCGCGCTGGATATGAGTCACCGATAATTTGGGCGTCACGAGACATCCTTCAAAAGGAAAGCCAGCGCTCCGGCATATTCAACGACGTTTTATCTTCTGAAGCGTTGGGATTTCCTCCGAGCTTTGGCCTGAGCGACATCAAAAGTATTGCAAACCAGAAGGGCCGCCTCCTGGCAATCGGTGTGAGAGGGAAGCAACGTCCTCCAGATGAACGGAACTGGAAAATCTCAGTGGTCTTGCCGGCCTTCAACGAATCCAGCACGATTGATGTTGTTCTTAAACGGATCTTGGCGAAGAGAATTCAAGACGCGACGATCGAGGTTTGTATCGTTGAAAGTAATTCAACGGACGGGACACGAGAGAAGGTTCTCGCCTACCAAAATCATCCGCAGGTAAAGATTGTTCTGGAAGAC
Organism: uncultured Bradyrhizobium sp.; assembly: GCF_964252615.1. Lineage (NCBI taxonomy): Bacteria > Pseudomonadati > Pseudomonadota > Alphaproteobacteria > Hyphomicrobiales > Nitrobacteraceae > Bradyrhizobium > uncultured Bradyrhizobium sp. The sequence goes on along the minus strand of NZ_CAXUNQ010000027.1, from coordinate 14,242 downwards.
TGTCCCCGCGGTAAGGGGCATGCTGTCCGGGCTGGGCTGCAACAGGTCTCAGGCGACGTAATAATTATTCAGGACGCCGATCTCGAGTATGACATCGACGACTACGAAAATTTGATCAATCCAATTCGAGCCTACAAGGCAAGTTTCGTACTGGGATCGCGGCATCCGGCGGGAGAACGGGTTTGGCAGCTCCGCAGCTTTGAGGGGCAGCAGTTCATTTCAAGCGTTATGAATGTCAGTCATCTGTTCTTCGCTTGGTTGTTGAACTTCACCTTTCGTCAGCGGTTGCGCGATCCGTTTACGATGTTCAAGGTTTTTCGACGTGACGCGATTGAAAACGTGCATCTCGAGTGCAACCGGTTTGATTTCGATATTGAACTGGTAGGCAAGCTTACCCGTGTTGGGCGCTTGCCGATTGAAATCAACGTCAAATATATCTCGCGATCGTTTGATGAAGGAAAAAAAGTTTCCTTTTTTCGAGACCCGCCGACCTGGGTAGCGGCGTGCGCAAAACATCGCTTTTCGACACTCTATCTATCAGCGTCCCCCCGCTAAGATGAAATCAAAACTAAAGGGGCTGATTGGCCTTTTAAGCAGTCTTCTGCTGCTGGGTCTCATCTTTGTTCTACTCCGAGCAAAAAATGCTGATTCTCTCTTAGAGGCTTGGCGCCGACTAGGATTCCTCAGCCTGTTTATTGCCGTCACCTGCGTGTTGGGGACGACCTTAGCCGGAGCATGGAGACTGCAGGCCATCATGGCCATTTCTAATAATGCTAAATCTAGTCTTGCAAGTCTGCTCCGGCTCCAACTGGTCTCGCAGTTTGTCGCACACGGAGCTCCAATTTCGGCACTTGCCGATGTCGCGAAAGTAGCGATTCTTTCTCTCAGGTTTAATCTGTCGCCGGGCGCGTCTTTGCGGGTCGTGGTTTATGAACGTGTACTGGGTGCCATCGCCATCATATGTTTGGGATCGGTGGCCTTCGGTTTCCAATTTCTGGTTTCGGTGCCTCTACACGTTCTCAAAGTTGAAGCGTTGGTCTGGGCTACGGGGATATTGGGGATTATGGTCCTACTCGGACTTTCTCGATTCAAAATTGTTACCGGGATAGGTTTGCTGGACAAGGCGATCCGCGGCATATTCACGGTCGGCCACCTGCTGTTCCGGCCAAGGCTGTCTGTTACGTTGCTGATATCGTCTGCGGTCCAACTTCTGTTGATGGCGACGGCGTTCCTTGTGCTTGCCGAGTCCATGCACCTCGTCGTTTCGCCGCTACAACTGATCCTCTTCATGCCGTTCGTTTTTTTTGTAGCGTCGCTGCCCATTTTCTATCTCGGTTGGGGAGGGCGCGAAGCTGCAGTGGTCTTAACCCTCGGCTCGGTTTCATCCATGACTTCTTCAGAAGCCGTGGCGTTGTCCGTCGCCTTCGGAGTTTGCGTTCTGCTGGCTGCATTACCGGGAGGAGTGTTCTGGTTGATGCGACCATCAATGCGGAAGGCGGCCAGTGACCGGGCCGCTCAGTTGCAAACGTTGAGCGAGGAGAATTAATGCTTGCCTTTGTGACGGGCGCCGCCGGTTTTATTGGAAGTAATCTGGTAGATCGGCTGTTGGCGGATGGAAATAAGGTGGTGGGGTATGACAATTTCTCGACCGGCCGTCGGCCGTTTCTAGCCTCCGCATTGCGATCCCCCAACTTCAGTCTGGTCGAAGGAGATTTGCTCGACACCGAGAAATTAAGCCGGGTGATGGCAGGTTGTGAAATGGTTTTTCATCTCGCCGCCAATGCCGATGTTCGTTTCGGCACCCACCATCCGTTCAGGGATCTCGAGCAGAACACCATTGTTACTTACAACGTCCTCGAGGCCATGCGCGCAAATGGCATCAGGAAGATAGCGTTTTCGTCGACCGGCTCGGTTTACGGAGAAGCAACGATTTTCCCGACCCCGGAGAACGCGCCCTTTCCTGTGCAGACCTCGCTATACGGCAACTCCAAAGTTGCGGCCGAAGGCCTGATCTCGTCCTATTGCGAGGGTTTCGGATTTCAAGGCTTCATCTTTCGTTTCGTTTCGATTCTCGGCGAGCGCTACACCCATGGTCATGTCTTCGACTTCTATCAAAAGCTGCTGGCCGATCCGTCGCGGCTTGAAGTGCTGGGTAACGGCAGGCAGCGCAAGTCGTATCTCTATATCCACGATTGCATAGACGCGGTCATGGTTGCGGTCGGGAAAGCCACCGAGCCCGTCAATATCTTCAATCTGGGCCAGGATGAATATTGCGAGGTCAACCAGTCGATCGGGTGGATTTGCCGGCGGCTCAACGTCGCACCCGAGCTGATCTATACGGGGGGCGAGCGCGGCTGGATCGGCGATAATCCCTTTATCTTCCTTGACTGCGGCCGAATCCGCTCCCTCGGCTGGACACCGAAATTGTCCATTCAGGACGGCGTCGTCGCAACGCTGGAATATCTCATTGCCAATCCATGGGTCGTCGAGGCTCGGTCGTGAAAGTCTGCGTCCATGGCCTTTGGCATCTCGGCACCGTCACGGCGGCGTGTCTCGCGGCGCGCGGAATAGCAACCGTCGGGCTTGCCGAAACCGAACAGGCCGCCGCCAAGCTCGATGCCGGGACCGCTCCGCTGTTTGAGCCCGGCCTTGACGCGCTGCTGCGGCAGGGTTTGGAGCAGGGAGCGCTGAGCTTCACCGCGGATGTCGCCGCAGCCGTCTCGTCGTCAAATCTTGTTTGGATTTGTTTTGACACGCCGGTCGATGATAACGACGTCGCCGATGTCGATTACGTGCTCGATCGGGTGCGCGGCACCTTTCCGCATCTGAAGAGCGGGTCGGTCGTGCTGATCTCGTCACAGGTCCCGGTCGGCAGCACCGCGCGGCTGGAGCGGGAATTCGCCGAGGTTGCGAATGGACGCGACGTCTCATTTGCCTATTCGCCCGAGAACCTTCGACTTGGCGACGCCATCCGCGTGTTTACGCAATCGGAACGCATCGTAATCGGGGTTCGCGGCAGTGACGTACGCCGGCTCATCGAGCCGGTGCTCGAACCATTCTGCGAGACGCTGCTGTGGACACGGGTCGAATCGGCCGAAATGGTCAAACACGCCTTGAACTCATATCTGGCCACCTGCGTGACGTTTACGAACGAGATTGCCACCTTGTGCGAGCGTGTTTCAGCCGACATGAGCGAAGTTGAAACGGCATTGCGTCTCGACCCCCGCATCGGGAAAAAAGCGTATGTCCGCGCCGGATCCGCGTTCGGCGGCGGGACTTTGGCGCGCGACATCCAGTTCCTCAAGGCCGTCGCTACCGATCACGGCGTGCGCGCTCCGGTATTGAACGCGGTCCTGGAGAGCAACGACCATCACAAGGGATGGGTGGTCCGGCATTTGCGTCACCGGCTTGGAGCGTTGAAGGGGAAAAAGATCGGCATTCTGGGTCTGGCCTACAAGGCAGGTACCGATGCCATACGACGTTCAGTGGCGATCGAGGTCATTGAGGAATTGCTTGCCGGCGGTGCCGATGTCACGGCTTTTGATCCGAAGGTGACGGTGCTGCCGGCACCGCTGAATTCGGCGGTCACCGTTGCGGTCTCGAGCAATCAAGTTTTCGAGGACAGCGCCGCTGTGGTATTTGCTACCGAGTGGCCGGAATTTCTGAAGCTCGACTTCGCGGTGCTGGTACCCGCCATGAAGCGAGCATTGTTGATCGATCAGAACGCCTTTGCCGCGAAGCAGTTACCGGACCTATCCGGATTGGAATACATCGTTGCGGGCAAGGTGCAATGAAGCTCAAAGGTCGCTTTGCGCTGATTACGGGTGCCAGCCAAGGGCTTGGCGCCGAAATCGCGCGCCAGTTCGTGGCGAACGGTGCGTCGGTCATGCTCTGCGCGCGCAGTGCGGATAAACTTCGCGACCAGCAGCAAGCACTTGCGCCGCTCCTCCTACCGGGTTCCCGCATCGTCACCGTGGCTGGCGATGTGGGAGAGGTCAACGACGTCGACGCCATCTTCGCGAGAATAAATTCGGATTTTCCCCGGCTTGATATCCTCGTCAACAATGCCGGAATTTACGGCCCAATGGGCAATATCGAGAACGTCCACTGGAATGAGTGGGTCGATGCAATCCGGATCAATCTACTGGGTCTGGTTTACGTCGCTCGGGCGGCGGTTCCGATCTTCAGGTCGCAGCGATACGGCAAGATGATCAACATTTCCGGCGGCGGGGCTGCGAATCCGATGCCGGGAATCACGGCATACGCGGTGTCCAAGGCCGGGGTCGTTCGATTTACCGAGTCGCTCGCGCTTGAATGCAAAGCCGACAATATCGACGTCAACGCGATCGCGCCTGGCGCCCTCGTCACCCAGATGATGACGCAGCTTCTTGAGGCAGGCCCCGATAAGGTAGGAAAAGATTTCTACGAACGCATGAAAAAGATAGCGGACGAGGGCGGAACACCGCTCGACGTCGGCGCGGCGCTTTGCGTCTTTCTGGGCTCATCGGAAAGCGACGGCATCACCGGAAAATTGATCGCCGCGCAATGGGACCGATGGGAAGACTGGCCCCTGCATCTCGACGAACTGAACAGCAGCGACGTCTATACCCTGCGGCGCATCACCGGCCGCGACAGGAACAAGCAATGGGGCGATCGGTGAAGAGCGGACCGGGAGTTGCGATCGTCGGCTGTGGCCTGATCGGCCAAAAGCGGGCCAAGGCGCTGGGCGGCGCGCGCCTCGTGGTCTGTGCCGACGTCGTGCAGGAACGCGCCGACCGGCTGGCCGCAACCGTTGATGGTTGCAACGCCGTGGCCGATTGGAAACAGGCGGTCAGCGATCCCGCAGCCGCGATCGTGATCGTCGCGACGTTGCACGACAGCCTGGCGGAAATCGCACATGGCGCGGTCGCAAACGGCAAGCACGTCTTGATCGAAAAGCCGGCGGCGCGCCGGGCGGGCGAACTTGCCGGCCTTTCGGAAGCCGCGGCTGCCAGCGGAAGCCTGGTGCGGGTCGGCTTCAACCATCGCTACCATCGCGCCCTGCAGAAGGCGCATCAGCTGGTCGCGTCCGGCGCGCTCGGTCCGCTGATGTTCTTGCGGGCCCGGTACGGTCATGGCGGGCGGCCAGGTTATGACCGGGAGTGGCGATCCAATCCCGCCACGTCGGGCGGCGGCGAACTCATCGATCAGGGGCCGCATCTCATCGACCTGGCGCGCTGGTTCCTCGGCGAATTCCCGGAGGTCGAGGGTTTCGCAGCCACGTATTTCTGGGATATGCCGGTAGACGACAACGGGTTTCTTTTGCTTAAGACGGCTGCAAAACAGGTTGCATTTCTGCATGCCAGCTGCACTGAATGGAAAAACACCTTCTCATTCGAAATCTACGGGCGGGACGGAAAACTCGAGATCAACGGGCTTGGCGGCAGCTATGGTATCGAGCGCCTGACCTTTTACCGGATGCTGCCGGAAATGGGTCCGCCCGAGACGACCTCGTGGGAATACCCGATGGCCGACAACTCGTGGGACGTCGAGTTCGCGGAATTTCTGGACGATATCCGCTTAAAGCGCGCGCCGTCGGCTGGCGTGCGTGACGCAATAGAGGCACTTACCATTATCGAAAAAATCTACAGGATCTCTGGTTATGATCACCACGCGTAGTCCGCTTCGTATCAGCCTTGGCGGAGGCGGAACCGACCTGCCTTCGTACTACCGCGAGCACGGCGGGTTTCTGATCGCCGGCGCCATCAACCGCTACGTCTATGTCAACGTGATGCGGCCGTTCACCACGGGGATCTACCTGAAATATTCCCATCTCGAGCACGTCGATGCCACCGACGACGTGCAGCATCCCATCATTCGCGAAGCCATCAAGATGCTTGATTTCAGGACGCCGCAAGTCGAGATAACGACGCTGGCGGATATTCCGTCAGGTACGGGCCTGGGGTCGTCGGGAAGCTTTACCACGGCGCTTCTGAAGGCTCTCTATGTGCACAGGATGCGTCAGATCGAGCCCAAGGAATTGGCGGAAAAGGCTTGCGAAATCGAGATCGACCGTCTCGGCGAACCGATCGGCAAGCAGGATCAGTATATTGCGGCTTGCGGAGGGCTTACCTGCTTTACGTTCAATCCGGACAATTCCGTCGACGTCGAGCCTCTCAAGATCTCGATGGATACCAAGTTCGATCTCGAAGACAATCTGCTGCTGTTCTTCACCGGATTTTCCAGGAGTGCCGGGTCGATCCTGAAGGATCAAAACACCAAGACCAAAGGCAGCGACAAAGACATGATCGCAAACCTGCATTTTGTAAAGGAGCTGGGGCTTCGAAGCAAAGCGATGCTGCAATCCGGCAAGACCGAAGATTTTGGCGCCCTGATGCACGAACACTGGGAACATAAGAAGCGCCGTTCCGGCGGAATGAGCAATGCGCAGATCGACGATTGGTACGACCTCGGCGTGAAAAACGGCGCGACCGGCGGCAAGCTGGTTGGTGCGGGGGGCGGCGGATTTCTTCTGTTCTATGCCAATGACCGGAACAAGCTGCGCCATGCCATGACCAAGGCCGGCCTCGAAGAAGTCCGGTTTGCGTTCGACTTCGAGGGAACAAAAGTGCTGTTCTCGTGAAGCTTCCGGTGGCTATCCTTGCGGGTGGTCTGGCCACCCGGCTTCATCCAGTCACCCAAACCATTCCCAAGGCCTTGGTGGACGTGGCCGGCGAACCCTTCATATTGCGCCAGCTGGCCTATCTGAAACGTCAAGGCGTGGCAAAAGTAGTGCTTTGTATAGGATACTTGGGCGAGCAGATCGAGGCGGTTGTCGGCGACGGATCGGCAAGTGGACTATCGGTAACCTACTCGCAGGATTGGCCCAAGCTAATGGGAACCGGGGGGGCCCTGAGGCGGGCTTTGCCGCTTCTGGACTCCCAGTTTTTGGTCCTGTATGGAGACTCCTATCTGCCCATTGACTTCGCCCGCGTCGAACAGGCTTTTCTGAACAGCGGCAAGCCCGCCTTGATGACGGTCCAGCGCAATGCGGACCAATGGGACAAGAGCAACGTTCTGTTCCTGAACGACGTGCTTGTGGAGTACAACAAGAGGGCTCCAAGGCCTGAAATGAGCCACATCGATTATGGACTTGGTGCCCTTTCGGCTCAGATCCTCGTCAAGCAAAGCGCCAAGGAACCGTTCGATCTGGCTGACATCTATCATGGACTTTCGCTATCGGGAGAGCTGGCCGGTTACGAAGTGCATGAGCGATTCTATGAAATAGGTTCGCATGACGGCCTGGCGGAAGCGGCTGAGTACTTCAAGAGCAGGGGATTATGATGGGTTACGCTGAACAGCATATGCGCGAGTCCGCTGAGATCATTGCGAAGATGGACTTGGCCGCGATCGAGAAAATGGCGGACCTGCTGGCGCAGTTGAAAAGCGAGGGCGGACGGGTCTTCTTCCTGGGCGTCGGCGGCAGCGCCGGCAATTGCTCTCACGCGGTCAACGATTTCCGCAAGATCGTAGGGATCGAGTGCTATGCGCCAACCGACAACGTATCCGAATTGACCGCGCGCACCAACGACGAAGGCTGGGCGACCGTCTTTGTCGAATGGTTGAAAATTAGCAAATTGCTCGCGAAAGACGCACTTTTCATTTTTTCCGTCGGTGGGGGCAATCTTGAAAAGAATATCAGCCCCAACCTCGTGACAGCGCTGCAATATGCGAAAACGGTTGGTGCAAAGGTCATGGGAGTCGTCGGCCGGGACGGTGGTTATACCGCGCAGGTCGCCGATGCCTGCGTCATCGTGCCGACCGTCAACACGGAGAACATCACCCCACATTCGGAAGCGTTTCAGGCTGTCGTCTGGCATCTGCTTGTGTCGCATCCGAAGCTGAAGGCCAATCAGACCAAGTGGGAATCGGCGGTCGCAACCTCCGGTTCTTCCAGATGACTTCGAGGGCCATTTTCCTCGATCGCGACGGCGTGCTCAATCGTCCGATCGTCCGGGACGGGAAACCTTATCCGCCGCCGCAGGTCGAGAACCTGGAGATCTACGATGGACTTCGCGACCAGCTTCAGCGATTGAAGGACCGAGGCTTTGTCTTGATCGTTGTCACGAATCAGCCTGACGTGGCGCGGGGCACGACGCCCAGGGAAACCGTCGAGGAAATCAACGAAGCAATTGCCCGTCACATTCCCGCGATCGACCGGTTCATGGTCTGTTTTCATGACAATGGCGACGGCTGTGACTGCCGGAAACCGAGGCCGGGGATGTTGTTGCGGAGCGCGGAGGAATTCGACGTCGACCTCGGTCGCAGCTACATGATCGGGGATCGCCGCGGCGACGTGGAAGCGGGCATTGCGGCGGGCAGCCGTACGATTTTTATCGATCGCGCTTACAGGGAAACTGCGCCCGAACGGTACGATTACAAGGTCGGTTCGACCCAGGAAGCGCTGACAATCATAGAGAGCGAGATGGACCATGAAAAAAGTTGAAGATCTGACCGTAAAAATCTTTGCGGATGGCGCCGACAGAGCGGGCATGATGGAGATGTATGCAAAGCCGTTCGTCAAGGGTTTGACCACCAACCCGACCCTGATGCGCAAGGCCGGGATAACCGATTACAAGGCGTTTTCGCTCGACATCCTGAAGGCAATTCCGGACCGTCCGATTTCGCTCGAGGTTTTCTCGGACGATTTATCGGACATGGAGCGCCAGTCGATGGAAATCGCCGGTTGGGGCGAAAACGTCTATGTCAAGATTCCGGTGATGAACACCCAACGGAATACCAGTTACAAGCTCATCGAAAAACTTGCGGCCCGGAAGGTGAAGCTGAACATCACGGCCTTGATGACGTTGACGCAGGTGCGCGACGTGGTGGCCGCGCTGGATCCGAATGTGCCGAGTTACGTCTCGGTATTCGCGGGACGCGTTGCTGATACCGGTCAGGATCCGCTGCCGATGATGATGGCTGCCGTTGAATTGCTCAAGGTCGCACCGGCCGCCGAATTGATCTGGGCCAGCCCCCGCGAGCTGTTGAACATCTTCCAGGCGGATGCGATCGGGTGCCACGTCATTACCGTAACCAACGATATTCTGAAGAAACTGTCGCTGGTCGGGAAGAACCTCGACGACTATTCGCTTGAGACGGTCAAGATGTTCCACGATGACGCGCTGCATGCCGGGTACAAACTATAGCGGTACGTTCGACAAAGCGCGGTGTGCGTCATTTGTTCGGAGCCCATAACGGCCAATGGCACCTGGAAGAAAAACAAATCGGCCCAGACGAACAACTGCGGAGCTTGTCGCGCTTATCAGGCAGCGCCACGAGGATTGGTGGCCGCATGAATTTCCGCTTACGATTGTCAGGTCGGCAGAGCACGATTGGACGGCGATTACGGACGCGGCGCTGGGAAACGACTTTGTTGCAAGTATCGGCCGGATTGTAAGTGACCTGCGATTGCAAAATGCGTGGGTCGGCCAATAGCGGCCGCGTTTGACGAGCGCTTGGACGGATTGAACGAATTCCTCGAGAGGCGTTGAACGATGTTCATCTTCGCAATTGGATCTTGGAGCTGTCATTGAGGAGGACAAAGGACGCGGAGTCCTTTGTGCAGACCCCAACATGCGCAGAGGACCGGGGGGCGCGGTACGCAAAGCAGAGCGATACAGAGATGGTAATTAATTCTTTCGATTGGACGCCAACCCGCGAATGGAGTTCCCCTTTACTCCGCAGAGCGACGAACTTGCCGCAAGTCATTTGTATTGCCGTCGCGTGTTTATTCTTTTGGGTTGGCATACAATGGATTTGGGAGCATCGGGTCGGTGGGCTTCTCGACATGGATGAGGCCGGCTACTTCGGTATTGCCGTCGGGGATTATTTTGAACTCACCAAGAACGGCTTCTTAGCTTGGCTAAAGCAGGTGACAGGCCCGAACATCCAGGCCCCTCTAACAACGGCGCTGACATCTTTAGTTTATGCAGCCGCGGGCCTCGAACTGCATTACGGTTACCTTGTGCCCCTGGCGAGCGCCACGATCGCGATCCTAGCAGCATATTGGCTTGCCTGCGAAATCGCCGGTCCCTACGCTGGGTTGGGCGCCGCCGCATTGACTGCTACGACTCCGCTGATTGTCATCTATTCGCGAAGCTTCCATTTCGCTATGCCTGCTACGGCTCTTGTTGCCTTGGCGTTACTCGCAGCCGTAAAATCTGATCGTTTTTCTAAAACTGGATGGTCGATTGCCTTCGGAATATTTTTAGGTCTATTACCGCTAGCGCGAACGATGACGATTGCTTTCATTCCAGGAATTTTGTTCGGAGCGGCGCTCAACATTGCGTCGAGCGCGTCGCTTTCGGGCCGCTTGATCCGTTTCGTTGGTGCGCTCGGAGTTGCGGCGATCGTTTCGGCGATGTGGCTTGCGTTCACGTGGAAAGAAGTGGGCAGTTACTTGTTTAGCTTCGGGTACGGTACCCGAGCCGCAGAATACGGCACGGTCATACCGTTTTTTTCGCTAGATACCCTTCAGAGGGCGATACTCCTCGTCGCCTGCTCCGTCTTTTTGCCGCATCTTATTTTAATTGCTCTCGGACTTGCGGTGATGCCAGCCGTCGCATTTCACGCCATCCGGCAGCACGGATGGAAGAGCGGAACATATGTAGCCAACTCTCCGCTATTGCTTCTTACCGTGACGGTATTCTGCGGAATTGCAGCTCTGGTGAGTTCACCCAACACCGGGTCCGCGTTTATTGCGCCATTGCTTCCCCCGCTTGTGGTACTCGCGGTCTGTTTGGCTTGGCAAGCGTCGACCCTGCGACTCTACCGCGCCGCCGTTCTTTTCGTCATTGTGAGCACCGCTATCGTGGTGGGGCTTCCTTTTTTGAATATCTATACCTTGCCGCAGGGTGCAACCGGGGTGCCATACCTGGGTCCGGTGGGTGTGTCGGATAATCGAGGAACCATAGACATCTATATAGACAGCAGCGGCCCGCGGGCTATGGGCCGTAACAAGGCGGACGCCGCGCTGTGGCTCGCGGTATTTGCTGAAACAAATCACGCCATTTCTGAAAATGGCGAAAGCGGTGGAGTAGCGGTCGGTTTCCGAAACGGAATTTACAGTGTGAATGCGCTTGGACTTCAGTATTTCTTAAAGACGCGTGCTGGTCGCAGTTTCATCCTTGTGGACCCGGGAGGGACGGGAAATACTACGGGAGGTTTTCGCGAATGGCTAACTAATGGAGCGGCGGCCCACTCGAACTTGCTTTTGACGTCGCCCGGGGAGGAAGGTGAAGACTTTGGTCCCCCGGTCGATTACGCCGCACTGGAAGTCGCAGCGCGCGATGTGGATTTCCTCCCCGTCGATACTTGGACGTTGCCCAACGGCCGCGTCGTGACGTTATGGAAACGGCCCAAGCGGTAGCGGCGGATACAGTTCGGATATTTAAACAGAAGCCGGAGGTGTTTGATGTCAGATCGAGGCATCGTTGCCGCAGCTCCAGTTGGCCTACGAGCCACCTACTGCCTATGACATTCGGGGCAAAGCGTTAACATCGCGGCGTCGGACCGTGCTTCGGCATATCATTGCCGGAGGGATCATCGTGGCCAGCATTGCTCCGGCGGGCACGCGCAAAGCTTCAGCTTCATGGAAGCGCTTCAGATCACGCTGCATCAGCTATATGCGGTGCAGCCTGAAAGTCGAGATTTCAGGCTCAGAATGGGCATTGGGAAGCCTGTACCCACCAACCCGGATTAATTCCGACGACAGTCACACATTCGCCGGGAGGGCCTTCAAGGGGGACCAATAGCCCAAAGCTCCGCCCGTCTGGATTATTATTTGTATAGCGATATCGTTTTTCCGGCGACGGATCCTCCGGGATATTTTTCAAGAACCCGCCATCAACCAGGTCTTTCTTGAGGTCGCTGACCGGGTTGTCGGTAAAGTTGGGATATCCTCCGCGTGCCTTGTGATAATTTTCCAAGGCGCCCTTGAGAAGCGCGGCATCTTTAACGCGTTGCTGATCTCGAATGTAAGCTCCGCCGAAGCCAGGCAGGTACATATCAATCGCATACAGCGTGCCGACAAACGAGAGCGCCATCATCCCAAATCCACCAATTGCGGTCAGCAGCCATCGCGAGACCTTCATGTCGGCGAATTTTACCACCATGGATTCCCAATGCAGCTTCTTCGAACCTACCGCGGCAACTTTGCGGCGTAAAGACCTGCCGGCATCCGATAATGCCGCGCAAGGTCAGACGGGTCACAGCCATGGGAGGCTACAATACTTATTAAAGAAGTGTTGTAGCAGTCCGGGAAACTGGCCCGCCCAAATTAAGCCAACCTATAACAGCCTGCTTCAAGATACGGAAGAATCGCGAATCGCATCCGGCAAGGATCCGCCGAACGCCGTCCCGCTTGCTTCTGATAATGGGCCTGCTCGAGAGTAGTCAATGAACTCGGATTTCCTTCCAAGTCTGCTACCAGGTGAGCAACAGCCTTCAGACGATGACTTCAATGCCGTGGGTGGCGAAATCTTCGCGACCTTCTCACCCTGGGCATCCTGGCTCAGTGACGGCAATCCCTTCGCCCCCGCGCCGACTACCTGGTTGCCGACCGTATCCGGCGGGACGGCTGACGGTCCCAGCGACCCGGGTTCCGTGGTCGTCGTCAGCTCCGGCGGCCTTACCATCAACCTGATGTTCGATGCCGCCGCATTGGCGGCACCTGCAAGCTTTCGGGCCGGGATACAGCAGGCTGTCGCTATCATGGCGGCGGCCTTTTCCGACAAGATCACCGTCAATTTGAAGATCGACTATAGCGGAACCGGTGGGGGCGCCGCCGCCGGTCCCGATCACGGCGTGTTCCAGAGCTATTCGTCGATCAGGGCCGACCTGATCAACAATGCGACGCCGGGCGATACGTCGTTCAACGCGCTGGCGGCCGGATCATCGATCCAGGAACAGTCAAGCATCGCCGTCTGGAACGCGCAGTTGAAGCTTTGGGGCCTGATGGGGGCCAATGATACAACCACCGACGATGGCAGTGCTACCTTTGCAACTGATATCGATCCGAGCCTCTTGGTTGGCGTTGCGCTGCACGAACTGACTCATGCGATGGGCCGCGTTCCCTACGGCGTCCAGCCGGATATCTTCGACCTGTTCCGCTTTACAAATCCGGGCACTCGGCTGTTCCAAGGCGGCACCACCGCCCCGGCCGCCTATTTTTCCTTAGACGGGGGCAATACCAAGCTTGCTGATTATGGCCGCACCTCCGACGTCAGCGACTTTCTCAATACTGGCGTGCAAGGTTCCAATGATCCGTTCAACGAATTTTATAACGGAAGTACCTCGCAACGGCTCACTGCCATCGACCTGAAGCAACTGGTCGCTTTGGGATTCCATCTGGTTCCTTTCGACACTCATGTTCCCGCACTCATCCATAATATCCCGCTCTCACTTAACGCGGGTGCCACCCAGACCATCACCTCAAGCCTTCTCAGCGTCCTTGATGATGTCAGTTCCGGCGCGCAGCTGCGCTACACGGTAACAACGGGCGCAAGCCACGGTACGTTGTTGTTAAACGGGACCCCAGCATCTGCCTTCACGCAGGCGGACATTGACAGCGGGCTTGTCAGCTACCAGGAGACCGCAAACGGCTTCGCCTCCGATACATTTTCCTTCAAAGTAGCGGATGCTTCGGGCAACACCACCGACGTGTCGTCTTTCCAGATCAATATCAGTCCGTTCGACCCACTGGCGTACGTTGCCTCCAATCCGGATATGATTGTTGGCTTTGGTCTCAATCTAGCCGCCGCCACGGACTACTACTTCAGCATCGGCATCCATGAGCGTCGCGCCACAAACTCGTTCGACGCGCCGGAGTATCTCGCGTCGAATCCCGACCTAATTTCGCCGGGCGTTACCCCGCTGATGGGCATGCAGCACTACGTCGCTCATGGATATTCCGAGCATCGCGCCATCGCTTCGTTCGACGCGCTGGAATATCTTGCCTCCAATCCCGACCTTATTTCGCCGGGTGTCACCGAGGCGATGGCATCGCAGCACTACGTCAATCACGGATACTTCGAGCATCGCGCCACTGCCTCGTTCAACGCGCTGGAATATCTTGGGTCAAATCCTGACCTGATTTCGCCTGGCGTCACCGAGGCGATGGCATCGCAGCACTATGTCGACCACGGGTACTTCGAGCATCGCGCCACTGCCTCGTTCAACGCGCTGGAATATCTTGCGTCGA